>DPPH01000216.1:24930-25874 GCA_003539375.1 Clostridiales bacterium | reverse complement strand
ACTGGTTTGCTTTGTTCTAGGCGGTTTTCATATCGATTTTGAAAAGGTAAATCTTTTAAATTCCTTTCAATTCTAAAGAGTTCATTACAAAAATATACTCCTTCTTGAGCAGTAGTCTTAGATTTTAGTGCATCTTCAGGAAGTGCTTTTAATGCATCTGTAAAACCTCTTCTAACGTGGGCAAAGCATCCAACTTGAGTAACATCCTTTACATCATTGTAACCAGGGTATCCATCGGTTTGAAGATATCCACTGAATCCTTTTAAAAACTTCTTTGGATGTTTACTTGATCTTGAGGGTTGATATTCATACAATAAAATCTGTCTTTTAGGTTTTTTACTTCCATACAGCCACATATATGATTTGCTGCTTGGCTTTTTACCTACTTCATCTAATACTTGCATTGTAGTTTCATCTGCAAATATTACTCCTTCTTCTAAAAGATGGTAGTGCATTCTATCGTAAATATGTACTAGCCAACTATTAGCTGCGTGGATAATCCAGTTAGCAAAGTTTTGACGGGACAGATCAATTCCAAAGTTATTAAATTGTTTTTCCTGTCTATATAGTGGAACTGCCTCAGAATATTTACGGTCCATTATATATGCTAGTAAGGAAGGGGATACAAAACTACCCTTTAGTAGGGGGTTTGGCATTTTAGCTGTGATAATTGGAGTAGATATATTTTCTTTTTCACATTGTCTGCAGGCATAGACATAACGAACATGTTCTACTATTTTAACCTGAGCTGGTATGATTTTTAACTCTTTACGAATCTCTTTACTCATTTCATGAAGAGTACTATCACAGCTTGGACATATTTTATCTTCTTCTTCTAGTTTATATTCTATTATCTCTACGGGAAGATCATCAAAGGATTTTTTATTTAAGCCTTTATTTCTTTTACGTTTATATGTAATTTCTTCAATAGTTGGTTCTTGTTT
>DPPH01000216.1:10699-24677 GCA_003539375.1 Clostridiales bacterium | reverse complement strand
TTTAATTTAGCAGCTGTTTGTTCAAATTCTTGCTCTAAAAGAGCGTATTTATTTTGAAGTTCTTGAAAATCTTTTTCTATATTTGAATTTATTTCAGTTGATTTTTCTATTGTTTTCATAGGTTAATTATATCATATTCTAAGTAAAATAGATACTAAAATATTTCGTTTATATATTGAATTTTCAACATTTACAGAGGTTTTATTTTGTCTATTTAAAAAGTTTAAAACTATATTATTATTCGTTCTTTGACAATCTTATGAGCATTTTTTTGACTGATTGATAAACCATCTAGCAACCATCTAAACTCTCTATCTCCAACTATTAAAGTTTTAGAATTTTGATCATCAGGCCATTTAAATACACCTTTTTCTAATCTTTTGTAGTGCATCCAAAAGCCGTTTAGATCCCATACTAAGATTTTAATTTTATCTCGTTTTTTATTACAGAATACGAATAGGCTTCTTGAAAATGGATCAAGGTCAAAGCTTTCCTGTACAAGAATGGATAATCCGTCAATAGATTTTCTTAAATCAGTATACCCTAGTGCTAGATATATCTGACTGGTACCCTTATTTAGCATTGGGATAATATTTTTACAACGGTTTTAAAGGTATCTACATCAAATCCATCAGCTACTTCTACTGTGGCTTTACCTATGATAATCTTTAGAGGGTTATTAGATTTATTTTCTGAGTCTTCTTTTTCTAAAGCTACTGATGTCCACTGTATATCTTTTGAATCTTGATTTAAACCTTCTTTTTTTTCCTTGTTAAATTTATGTATGTAGTATCTAAGTTTATGTATGCTGACACCCTTATCTTCAGCCCATTTAACTGCACTTAATCCACTCCTTCTGTAATCTTCAATTCTTTCACTCCACAACTTTCTGTTTTTTTCTCTCATTGAGATATCCTCCATTATTATTTTGGAGATATTATCTCATAGAAGTTACTACTTGAAAATGTGGGCTGAATTTGACGCTTACGGATAATTGAAGAACGTAATTTATCCCATAAAAATAGAAAGTAAATGTAAACCTGTACATTTGCTATTCTAGCTTCTTTAAAATAAATTCATTTTTCATCTTTTCAGCACCTCACTCACTTAAAACGAAAAGCAAAAGTCATAGGTGTCATTGTCGAAATATATACCTGATACTCTCAAAATAGTAATTAAATCCCTTTATTATACAAAAAACCTGTCCCTTAAGAAAGGGCAGGTTTTGCACGTAATATAATAATGCAGCAGCCAGGCTATCATAGTGCCAGGAAGCACCTTAGACCCTATGGCTTTGCGTCCCTGTCTTTAGACAGTGAGGCCCTTATCGCTGATAATTCTATTGTTATTTAAATACATCAACCTTATCAACATAAATATCTCTATCTTATCAAGTAAATGTGAGATTTTATGTGAATACATATGAATATTATTTATTATGTTTGGTCAACTCTATTCCACCAAAAGAGTGTTAAATAGAATCCGACTCCACTTGTGAAAAATAGTATTACATAACTGAAAATAGAAAGATGTTCATTTTCAGCACCAGTTACTCCAAGAAATAGTGCAGGTATAGCCCATGGGAAATAAGGCCCAAGACCCATCAAGCCAATGAATTGAGCAATAATAAGAGTACCAATCACAAAACCCATCGGTGATAAATATCCGCGACCATGACTGGCAAAAAATGCGACAGGCGTATTTAGAAATATCGTTAAAAGAGTTGTCACAAGAAAAATTCGGGAACTATGAAAAGCGATCTCACTTGTCCAACCTGAAAGTTGAAATACTCCGCCCATTATTAAGCCAACAGAGAGAGTAACAGCTGAAAGAATCAGGCACCATGTTGTTATTATTATAAATTTAGCTAAAACTATAGACGATCTTGGAATGGGTAGAACAAGTAAATCTTTAACTGTCCGATCAGAATACTCTCTACCAAAAACCCAACTAGTCACAAACCCAAACCCTATCAAACCAAGCATGGCAATTGATAGATTGAGTAATCGGAAATAAGCCGGCCAATCAGACTCCCCAAACAAAGCTGATTTATCACCTATCATGCCAAGTTTAGCGGATAATTCAGGGTTTTTTGATACAAAAAACATTAATCCCATCATAAATGGAAGGAATATAAAAAAGAAAAATGTTATCCAAAATATTTTTGATTTAATAACCTTGAGACTTTCAGCCCAAATTGCCGAAAATATATTTTTCATTTTGCATTTCCTCCAATTATTCTTAAAAAATACGACTCGAGATCTTCTTCTTCAACTTTAAGCAAGGTTGGCGGTACACCAGCGTTTACTAAAATATTTGCGATATCTTCGGGATGATTTATGGCTTCTTCGTCTGTCACTTCCAAGTTTCCATCTCTGGACAAATTTACTGAATACCCATCGTTAATAAGTTTTGATTTTACTGACTCTTTATCGCGGGCGTTAACAACAAGCCGTTTATTAAGAAGATGTTTTAATTGATCTGCGTTGACTTCTCGTATCAACCATCCTTCATGGATAATTCCAATTCGAGTTGCAAATTTGGATATCTCGCCTAAAATATGACTGGATATAAATATTGTAACTCCATGATTAGAGGCGAGATCCCTGAGCAGTTCTCGCATTTCAACAATACCTGCGGGATCTAATCCATTAGCAGGTTCGTCCAAAATGAGAATATCTGGATTATGTAAAAGCGCTTTTGCCAATCCAAGTCGTTGTTTATTTCCTAATGATAAATGTTTTGCTTTTCTGCCCCTATAAGAAGTTAGCCGTAATTTTTTCATCACTGCGTCAATTGATTTTTTGTCAGATATCCTACGTAATCGGCGCATAATTTCAAGATTCGCCCAAACTGTAAGTTCAGGATACGAAGAGGGCGTTTCTACAATATGACCTACCTTTTCCCATAAGTCACATCTATCAGCACTAACCTTTTTACCACATAAGTATGCTATCCCTGAAGTAGGTCGAATCATGCCTAGAAGCATTCTGATTGTGGTAGTTTTCCCTGCTCCATTGAGACCCAAAAATCCATAAATTTCTCCTTTGTTTACATTTAAATTGACTTTATTAACTGCACATATGCTACCAAAATTCTTTGATAAATTATCCGTATGAATAACTGTTACCATACTTTACCTCCTTATTAAACCTTCGGCTATAAAATTAACTAATATTTCAATTGTTCGCTTGTAGTTTGACTCACCGATTGATTTTTTACTAAAGGGTAAAATAAAAAGGGCTCGAAATAATCCAACAATCACTTCGGTATCTTCATTGATTAGTAATTCTTCTTTCTGCCATTTAGCAATTATTTCACTTAAAAACTGTTTATCACTTTGCATATGTGATTCTGTAGCTTCTTTAGGTATATTTTCCATAATGGTTTCCATCTCATTTATAGAAAACAGCTGCTGAATAAGCGTATTTTCTTCAATGAGCTCTAATGTCCAAAACATAAGTTCCTTCAAATTCTCTTTTACATCACAAGCCGTAAAATCCACTTCTTTCATTAATCTTTCTCTTATTTTTTCTTCTTCTGCTTTAATTACTGTATAAAATAGCATCTCCTTTGATCGATAAAAACTATAAAAAGATCCTTGAGATATACCTACAGCTTTTGTTATATCTGCTATACTTGTTTTCTTTAGACCATATTGGCTGAATAGCTCTTTTCCAGTTGCAACTAGTGAATTAGCTATTCTTTCTCTTTGCTTATCACTAAAACCCTTTGGCATAAACATCCCTCTCTATGATTGTATGAATATTTTTTTTATATATTCATATCGTACAGCAAAAATTTACCTCTGTCAATCCATTAAACATAGTAATGAAATAAAATACTATTCAACTTCATTATTTAATTATGAAAAATTATTTAACTAGAAATTAAACTATCAAAACAGATAAATCTAACTAAATTTTGAAAGAAAGGTGAGAGTGTAAAAAAGGATAATCCCATAAAGATATTGAATAATTGATCACAACGTAAAAAAGCACACTGAATTTGTTCTCAAATAAGCCAACTTCTTTTCTTTTTCACGTAATTATATATTTCTACATAAAAGTACCCCCTCGGAAAAGCAATTTCCTCAAACATTAGTCTGAGAGAATATATAATTCACTATTAAATTTAGCTTAAAATCTTAGAAAGTCTTGAAATCAACCTATTTTTTTCTCTGTTTATACAATTGTCTCCACAATGTCTTGAAACAGGTATAATAGATATTTTTTAATATACTTTGACTGCTACAGCAGCTATATCTGCTAGGATTTTGTTTTGCCTATCATTTTAATTTTATAATGAGCGTGTATCTTGAAACCTATTCTGCTTTTCCTTTGCAGGTATTGCGCCTAATGCAATCACTTCATAATTTGCTGTACATTTGCACTGATGAGGAATGTTTCCTCTTTCTGCCATGGAAGAATAGCTCGAGCCTCCCACAATGATGTGATCCATAACTTTGATCTCAAGAGGATAAAAAATATCAACAATTCTCTGTGTCAATGCTTTATCTTCCGGAGAAAAATTTTGGGAGCCTCTAGGATGGTTATGGGCTAGAATCATTGCATTACAATCACCAATTTCGCCTATATAAATAATTTTACCATTTATT
Source organism: Clostridiales bacterium (assembly GCA_003539375.1). Lineage (GTDB taxonomy): Bacteria > Bacillota > Clostridia > Tissierellales > Dethiosulfatibacteraceae > UBA8670. The sequence goes on along the minus strand of DPPH01000216.1, from coordinate 20,059 downwards.
AACTATAACTCCAACCTACAATCAATAAATTATACGTTTTAGGCAGATCTCCCCCTTATTCTATTTTTCTAAACTGCTAAACCAACTGTAATATCAGTATAATGAGCTCAACTCAATTTCTGTTTCCCCTATACAACCAAATACACAATATTCAGCTTTTTTTGTTGTCTTTTCAAAATCAAACAACACCCGAAAGTACTATATTTTTGCCAATTTATTTTCTTGTTAGCAGAGCAACTGTTTCTGTATGTGTCGGGTGATAAGTGGGAATATTCTTCCTTGCCCATAGTAATTGTTGATTTTGGACCAGTTTTAAATACAAATGTCAATTGGTGATGGTCTTTTTGACCTTTGTCATCAATGCCACCAAGTATAATCTTCTCGACAATGGATTCAAAGACATCAGCATCAAACTTTTTAAGGGGCTTGTTGGCATCAAAGTACTTCCTAAAGCTTCTAAGCCTAGTTTTCATTTCCTTTTCTTCGCTGGCTGTTAAAGACAGTTCATTGGTTTCCTTGATCAATCGTTCCTTGTCTTTGTTCAGCTCAATAAACTTGTTTTCATAATTTCCACGGTCAATAGCGCCATCAATATGAAGATCAATGAGCTTCTTAATTTTATCTTCAACTTTGCTGAGTTCTTTATTAAGCGTTAAAAATTCTTTCTTGCTAGTACTTTCACTTAAAGTATTTTCAATGGTTGATATAAACTCTTCTATGATCTCTCTGTTATGCTGGCACATTTCATTAAAGACTTTTACAAAGGCTTCTTCAATAACAACTTCATGAATCCCTTTACTGTCAGGACAATACTTCTTTCCGTGTTTACTGGATTTTATGCAGTGCCACACCACTTTTTTATTCTTAGTGCCTGAGTTCCATGCCCTTCTGCCAACAGTTGTTTCGCAGAAGCCACACTCAATTTTACTGCTGAAGGTATATTGCCTGCTATAACGTTTTAAACGTCCTTTTTCCATGTTGCAATTACGCTTATTTCTAATGGCTTGGGCTTTTTCAAATGTTTCTTTACTGACGATTGGCTCATGATGATCTTTGATGTAATACTTCTCTTCTTCCCCCATATTATCAAGGCGCTGTTTGGTGATTGGATCAACGGTAAAGGTCTTACCTAGGAGTAAATCGCCCATGTATTTTTCGTTCTTTAATATGCCCCTGATGGTGCTGTCAGGCCAATTTGTACTCCCTCTTTTGGTTTTATATCCTTTGTCCTTTAATTCCTTTCCAATGAGGCGTGCACCCTTGCCTAGATTATAAGATTCAAAGATAAAACGAACGACTTCAGCTTCTTCTTCATTAATGACAAGCTCTTTAGTTTCCTTATCATAGTCGTATCCTAAACAACCTTGAAAACCAACCAACTCACCACGCTTCATTTTCATTTTAAGACCCATCTTCACATTAGTTGAAATACTTTCACTTTCTTGTTGGGCTATTGACGTTAAAACGGTCATGGCTACTTCGCCTTGCATGGAGAAGGTGTTAATATTCTCTTTTTCAAATAATACTGCCACATTGTGCTTTTTTAAAAGCCTGGTATATTCAAGTACATCCTTTGTATTTCTACCAAATCTTGAGATACTCTTGGTAACGACTAGATCAAACTCACCAGCCACGGCATCCCGAATCATTTCTTGAAAGCCTAGGCGTTTATCGATATTGGTGCCACTTATACCGGCATCAGAATATATCTTTGCTAATTCCCACTTAGGATTTTCTTTTATCTTCTGCTCATAATAAGCCACTTGGGAATCATAGCTTGCCATCTGTTCAGCTGAATCTGTACTGACTCTGCAATATGGGGCAACTCTTATTTCTGAAAGCTCTTTCCCTGATGCTCGGTCAAATTTATTCTTTTTAGGTTTTATAACTTCTAATTCTTTCATGTCATCATCCCTTTATTTCTAATCCAATAGGTTTTTTAGCTCCTGTGCAATTTCATCAATTGTGAACATGGCAGTATTTAATGCTTTTCTACCTGCTAAACTTGGACTGAATTGTTGAACTTCATCTTTTGTAATATCGTGCCAGATAGGTAATATTGTCTTTCCTTTAGTCATCTCAATTTGAAATAAACCATCAAGTTCATAATTAGTCCAACCTTTTCTTATGAAGTTTCTAGAAATTACTACGACTCCATATCTGGAATTGCTCAAGCCCTTATCAATAACAGTACGTAAACTATCTCCCCATTTTATGGAAAACTCATCATACCATACATTTAATCCATACACATTAGTCAATGTTTCAGCTAACTCTCGTACAAACTCTTCTTTATCCTCAGATGCATGTGATATAAAAACATCATGCTCGGGAATATCTGAAGAAGTTCCTGGCAATACACTGTCAATATTTTGTCTATCCAAAACAAGTGAAGATTCAATCTGATTAGTTAATGAATTAATTTTTGCTTCATATGATTTTCGGACTTTTTCTTGTTCCATTTTTTCCTTTTTTTGAACATTTGATTGCTCTTTATTGAGCTTTTGATTTTCTGCAACCAATTTTGATCGTCTATCAGCAACTTTCTTATTTATTTCTGCTTTCTTTTTTATAATAGCAGCTATCTCATTCTCTAATCGTTGTATTTGATTGGCCTTTGTTTTAAAAGTCGATTGTGACTTTGTTTGTCTAATCTGTCTTTCCAAATCCGATATTTTCTTTCTCTTATCAGCTTCCTTTTTTAGTTCATCAGCCATCAACTTCTCTAATCTTATGAGTTCTTTTTCATGCCGTGTAATTGCATTCATTATTGTATCAATACTCATTATCTTTCCCCCGTTATTACTTCTTATGTGTCCATTCATGTTCTTCTAAATACACATCAAAGTCATCTTTTTCAGGTGCACTTAATCGCTTTTGATTAAACTTCTCATATTCTTTTTCAGCAAGTTCCTTGGCTACTTCATGTGAAATAGAACCTGCACCAGTAAGAATGTCTCGCTCATTAAATTTTAGGAAGGCATTGAGTTTTTCTTCCCAATCCTTCATATGCATAGGATTACGTTTTTCTGCCTGATCTTCTGCATAATCGAGATACATGGTTACAATACGGTTAAGGGATTTTATCTCTTTTTCAGTTAAATAATTCTTAGCAACGGTAATATCCTCTTTGCGTACCTTGTCACCTTTCCAAGTTGTAAGTCCCATATTGTCTTTTGAGGCATCAGCTCTTTGTTCAATAAGTTCTGCAGCTGTATGACCATGAATAGAAAAATGAAGCTTGTTTTGCACCGTAGCAAAGAACTTTTTAGCTTCTTCTGATCTTCCATCATAATCTATAGATAAAGCATAGATGTCTGTGATCTTCTTATAAAATCTTTTTTCAGAAGCTCTTATATCACGAATACGTTCTAATAGCTCATCAAAGTAATCATCCCCAATATTACGCATACCTTTAAGGCGTTCATCATCCATGGTAAAGCCTTTAACTAAGTACTCGTTTAGTCTTTCTGTTGCCCATCGTCTAAATTGGGTGCCTCGGCTAGAGCGTACACGGTAACCAACAGCAATGATTAATTCCAGGTTATAAAAACGTACTGTTCTCTCAACCTCTCTATTTCCCTCAGTTTGAACTATTCGGTTTTCCCGAATAGTTCGATTTTCTTCAAGTTCCCCTTCTACATAAATGTTTTTTATATGCTCATTAATGGTATTAACGCCTTTTTGATAAAGCTCTGCAATTGCCTTCTGTGTCATCCATACCGTTTCATTTTCAAGTCTTACATCTATTTTTGTTTTTCCATCTTCTGTCTGATATATGAGTAGATCATTATTATGTTCCAATGTAACCCTCCTTCTCCATATGTAGCTTCAATTCATCAGACACTGTCTGATGTTTTTAAGTGAACTATCCGGTAATTCCGGATAGTTCATCTATATTCCTAATTGTTATTTTAATTTTACCACAGTGGTTACAACTTAACCACATGAACCTCGTTTGATTTTGTATTTTCTTTCCAACTCAGCTTTGATCTTGATGAATTCTTTTTCTGAAATCATCTTTTCATCAAGCAGGCTGGAAAGCATGGCTAACTGTATTGTAAACTTCATTAAGTTTTCCATCTGACCCTCCTGCTCTGCTTGATCTTCTTTTTATATTATTTTATGTTCTTAAGAGCCTCATGTAGCTCTTCAAGTTCTTTGGTGTATTTTGTCAGATTCACCAATTTAATTTTCCCTTGATGACATAGCATCACCAAATGATTTAACTCACCCCCCATCTTTGATAACCTTGCATTTATTTCATGCAAATCATACTGAATTATTTCTTTGTTTAAAGCTTTATCTAGGATATAATCCGTTAATGATTTACATCTACTCTTAGCTGCTAACTTTATAATTTTTGTCCTATCTTTTTCTGTTACGCGTATATTGATTTGCTTGTTTCTTTGTCTCATAATGCTCCTCCTAAAAAGGGTGTGGGCTTGCCCACTCTTAAACACTTTGGCTGTACAAAGTGGAAGCTTGCCCCTGTTAAAACAGGGTAAATAAATCCACGCTCTTTTCCTTCCGTCCAGTAACAAACTAAACGCTTTCGGATTTATTCTGGGATATTGAAGATAAAGCTATTAAGACTTCGTCAGCAAATAGTGAACCGTGCTTTTGGACCACTTCTCATCGGTATATTCCGTCATTTTATCTGCAATTTCCTGATAGGATAATTGATTGTACTGATACATTTTAAGAAGTCTCATATGTTCACCAGATGCTCTTGATGATCGTCCAAAATGATCTGGACGTGCCTTTAATTGGTCATTTTCATCAAGCAATGATTTAATATTCTCTTCCAATATACTCACAGCATCTTTGAGTTGCTTAATAGCTTTTTCCTTGAGCTCAAGCTTATGTTCAAGTACTTGGATCTCTTCCCTCGCTTCTTGCAATTCTGCTTTTACTTCTTCTACACCAAATAGTTTACCTAACATATCTTCACCTGCCTTTCAAGGGTGCAAGCGTGCAAAGGTTATAAGCATTGCCCCCTTGCACTCTTGATTTTATAACTGCCATTTCCAACCTTCCTTTGTTTTGATGGATTTAACTTCAAGATTCTTTTTAGCTGTTTTAAGTGTTCTTTGAGAAATCTGCTTTTCTTTTGCCATTTCTACAACATAATCACTGGTTTTAGCACCATCATCAAGAACTTCTTTAATCAGCTTTTCTGCTCGCTTTAGAACACTTTCCGTTGAGCTTCCACCAAGCAATTCATCCAGATCAATGTCATATTCTCCTATCCACGCAAAGCCATTTCCTTCATCTAGCTTAAAAGCTACTTTTTTGCCTTCAGGAGCTAAACTTGATTTTAACTGAGCCATTACTCGTATAGATGGGTCTGCTCTTACACGCCCTACTAAGAGAACACTTCTAGCAGCAGCTGTAATATCAATAGAACCTAGCCCACGGTAAAGCCCTTTTGTACCACCCGCCTTATTCATATGACCAATAATGACTATGGCACAGTCTGTCCTCTCTGCAACACTAGAAAGATTTTTGAAAATGGGTCTAATTTCATTAGCCCTATGCATATCTACACTAGAACCTAAATAAGCTTGTAAGGGATCAATTATGAGTAGCTGGGCATTCGTCTCTATAATGGCTTCTTCAATCCTTTTATCTGATAAAGTCAGCTCCTTATGACTTTCATCAATTACGATTACTTTGCTACAATCAGTACCTGCTGCTAATAATCTTGGTTTGATGGTGTCGCTTAATCCATCTTCTGCTGTTTGATAGATAACATTGCGTCGTTCTAACGCCTCCTCACTTAAAGGCAATACATCACCAGTCGTCAGTGCTGATGCAATTGCCAAAATAATGGTCGTCTTACCCTCTCCTGGATCACCTTGAATAATAGTGATTTTCCCAATGGGAATATAAGGCTTCCATAACCATTTCACTTCTGTTACCTCAACATCGCTCATGTTGATGAGTTTTAGTTCATTTTTATGTTCCAACTTGTTTACCTCCTTTTTGTCCCTATACTTATAAGCCGATTTTTCGAGGGGGTTGGTCTATTCATTTTGCATTTTAATTCTTCCCCCTCACCTATTAGCCGAAAAAACACATGAAGTGGGCGAAACTTTTTCAAGATTATTTTCCCCTCACTTATAAGCCGAAAAATCATAGGGGCTGTACGAAAAAAAATATAAAAAAATCCCCCTATCTATAAGCCGAAAATAGATAGGGGGGTGCCGAAAATATTTTGTTTTTATTCTCCGTTAAAAAAATCTGTATCAATTTTTTTAATTAAATAGGTATTTTCTACTGAAACACCAAGATCGTGTTCAACCATAAGGGCTGCTAAAGATTTGCCATCAATTAAGACAATTTTACAAGCTTGTTGCTTGCTTACATATTCTTTCGCTTCTTTCGTAAAACTTGCTGTTGTTATAAAAGCACCTTTTGATGCACCTTGTCCGGTTAGTGCACCAACAAACTTTTGCAGTTCAGGCCTTCCAACTGCCTTTTCAGTATCCCAACGCTTCGCTTGAATATAAATCTTGTCAAAACCTAATTTATCTTCTTTAATGACACCATCAATACCTTCATCACCAGATTTTCCAAGAACTTGACTGTTTTCAATCTTACTGCCACCATAGCCCATAGAAACCAACAAATCCACTACTAGTTTTTCAAAAAAATCCGGTGATTGGTTCATAACTTCTATTAATAGATCATCTGCCAAAGTATTAGAAATTGTCTTATAAGCTCTATCCAGCAAATCTTGAGGCGACTCGTCACTACCAATATCAGAAATATCATTGTCAAGAAGTGTATTGTCCGAAGTACTGTTTATAAAATCTTGAAAACCTTCAAACTTCTTGAGATAATTTTGATCCACAACCTCTGGATTTTCAGTCAGTACTTTATGTCCAAGTTCAGTAATTCTAAAACTGGCTCTTGCAGGTGATTCAATCACCTTAGCTTTTTTCAGATAAGTCAGTGCCCAGCCTATTCTGTTTTTATAGACCAATTGTTTACCACTTGGCAGCCACTCTTCAAGTTCTTCCTCAATTAATTGAAACTGTATTGCTAAAACCTTATACATGTCCACACGCTTATGGACTTGATTGTCATTCAATAGTTCCAATACGGGTTTCATAAATTCATGATATTTTGGTATTGCCACAAAATCACCTCCTCTAGACGCTCAACCTGCCATTAATCTGATCAATGGCTCCAATAATACGCTTTGCCACATCAAGCTTGCCATCAAATAAATGCATAACGTTGCCACGCTTGTTAAATGGATGTTCATTGAGCACTCGTTTGTCCAAGCTACCATTCTTGATCATATAATTGACCACTAACTTCACAAATTCCATTTGATTGATATTAAGACTTTCATCCGATAAGAACTCTGAAAATACTTCATTGGCTGCTTGAGGGTCTAGGCCTACAATTTTACTCACCAATTTAAGCAGTGGTTCATCACCAAACTCTTTTTCATAGTCTTCTCTTGTACCGAGTTCCTGCCAAAGGATCTTTTCAAAATATTTAATATCATCTTCTGTTAAAGGCTTGTTATTCCTTAGTTTATAGATCACCATGTCATTCTGGTGGTCCATTAAGTACTTATTAACCTTCTTGCGATAACTCTGCATATCATTGACTGAATATTCACCAGGGTTTTCTTTCGTCTCCATAATCTCATCAGTGAAATTAGTATAATAAATCTCACCCGACTTGCTATCGAGATATTTGATTAAGTCTCTTAATGCTTCACGGACTTCTTCATGGTCAAAAATATCTGCTTTTTCCCAATATTCGTTAGTCTGAACTTTATAGATCAGTTCTTCTTGCTGTTTTACCTTCTCAATAGTGCCTTTAAAAGTGAGCTTTTCCGCTGTACTTACCACACGATTCTTAGGCTTTGATGCTGGGACACGCTTAATATCCGCATATTCAATGGTATACATCAAATAATCAAATCGCTTAGCCAGTTCGTCATCATCAATGGATGGTACAAGTGGCGCAACATGTTCTTCAAGATCTCGAACATCAGCATCTGATAGACTTTCAAATGCGTCTTCTTGATTGAATTTATGAATGAATTGAAGTTTCATTCTTGCATTGAACTTACTCTCATCAATGCCCTTTATTTCCTTCAAGATACCTTCGATCAGAGTATTTCTATGCTCAATGTATTCCTCAGTCTGATAATCCATGATTTGTAGTTCTTTAATGATGCCAATACGGATATTGAAAAGATTCTCCGTAAGTGATTTCATCATCTTGGCTTCTTTACCGTTTTTATTGGTTCTAAAAAACTCAAAGTTACCACAGTAATCAAAGATTCTAAAACCCTCTTTATCTATGCCAACACCATATAAATCTTCGCATAATCTGGTGCCACGACCAATCATCTGCCAAAACTTAGTCTTAGAACGCACTTTCTTGAAGAAGACAAGATTCAGTATCTCAGGAATATCAATACCAGTATCTAACATATCTACAGATACAGCTATTTGCGGCAGCTTCGTTTTCACTTCAAAGTCATCCATGGTGCTTTCCACATAATTGATACCTGTATAAACAGGTTTTGCAAAATTACCATGGTATTCAGGATATAGGCTATTAAATCGTTTGACTATAAAATCAGCATGTTTCTTATTCTTAGCAAAAATGATGGTTTTGCCAAGTTTGTCGCCACCTTCAACTTTTAAACCTTTTGTCATCAGTTCTTGAAGGACAGTATCTATAGTATTGTCATTAAAGAGGAATGAATTCAGCGCTTCCCCACTGATGTCTTTTACATCATCATCAAAGGTTTCTTCAAACTGTTCTTTTTCTTCATCTGTCAAGTCATCATAATGAATGCCTTCTTCTAAAAATTTCATCTTCGTTTCAATGGTATGATAAGGCACCAAGTAACCATCTTCAATAGCTTCACCTAACTCATAGGCATAAGTAGGTACATTGTTTTCTAGTTCAAAAATAGAGTAGGTATTCTTATCAAGATCATTCTTTGGTGTTGCTGTAAGACCAAGTAAAATGGCATCAAAATAATTGAAAATATCCTGATATTTTTTATAAATACTTCGGTGACTTTCATCTATGATAATGAGATCAAAGTGACCACTGGTAAATAGTTTTTCACTTCGTTTGTTCTTTACATCATCAATGGCATTCATCATGGTTGGATAAGTTGAAAATACCATTCTACTCTCAGGGTTATCTTTACTGTCTAAAAGGTTACATAGAGACAATTCTGGTAATAATGCCTTAAAATTCTTCTTTGCCTGCTTCACAAGGGCTGTACGGTCTGCTAAAAATAGAATGTTTTTCGCCCAACCTCTTTTAATAAGTACGTCTACCGTTGATATGGCAGTTCTTGTCTTT
>DPPH01000216.1:7703-10478 GCA_003539375.1 Clostridiales bacterium | reverse complement strand
GTCTTTCCTGAACCCGTTGCCATAACAAGTAGCGCCTTACGATTGCCTTTTTCAAGGGTATCGCACACCGCTGTAATGGCCATCTTTTGATAGTGACGATTGGTGATATCATCGTTGATTGCAGGGTCTTTTAAAGACGCTTTGTTTTGCCTCTTGAAATGAAGCCATTCTAGTTCCTCTTTAGTATAAACACCTGAGACTAAGCGCTCTGGATAGCTGGCATCATCCCATAAATAATATTCAAAGCCATTGGTATAGAAAATAACCGGTCTTACTTTATATTGTTTTTCCAAACAATCTGCATAGCGCTGGGCTTGTATCTGACCAACGCGAGGGTTCACACTAGTTTTCTTAGCTTCAATAACTGCCAGTGGTTTACCATTATCTCCAAAGAGGACATAATCTACATAACCTAAACCTGCTTGATTAGGCATGCCTTCTACTTCTACTTCTTCAAGGCAATCCTTACCAATGATCCAACCGTTAAGCTCAATTTCTAAATCAATATACATTTTCCGTGTCTTGAATTCAGAAATCTCATCAACCTTAAAGTCACGGTTTTTCTTATTATCTACACGCTTAGCAGCGTTCTCACGTCTTAAGGTTTCATTTTCCTTAATAATTTCTACAAGCTTACGGTCTTTTGCACCTAGTCGGTCATAAAGGTCTTTAAGCTCATCTCGAGTCTTCTTTTCTTTTTCATTATCCCCAAGAAGGCTTTCATCAAAGGCAATCTCAACGTATTCATCAGAGTAGCAGTAATCAATCCAAGAAACAAATTCAAATAGATTATGAAGGGCAAGTACTGCCTGCTCTCTAGTAATAGGCGCAGCCGAATGAACAGCTTTATTACCGATCTGTTGAATATACTTAATCATTGGAAAGAGTTTCGTATCAATAATCCCTTTAAACCGATAATCATGAATCAAAGATGCTAAATTATCCTGATACGGCGCTTCTAATTCATTATCATATGAAAAGACCCACTTTACAGCTAATTCTAAGGCTCTACGTGTAAGAATCGCTGTACTGGCATAGGAAACCACCAAGCTCTTTTCAGCCTCGATACAGGCGTATGTAAAGTCCTTATATTTTTCTTCTTTTTTTAGGAAATCAAAGTTGTAGCACATGGTATTCCCCCTTATAAAATCTATAAAGCTTCTAAAGCAGCTTTTTTTATAAATTTATGGCCTTGCATTTTATTTGATTTGCATCTTTCTATTTCAGCATTTTTTGCTGTTTCTAAATCAATATTATAAATGCCAACAGCTTCAGAAACGTTTGACATCCATCCACTAAGATTTACTTCAGCAAAATTTTTCAACTGATCTTTAATTCCAAATACTTCATTCCAAGTCTCTACCTCATCATGAAAATGCTGGCTAGTAATTTCAAAATTTTCGATTATGCCCATTCTAATTGTAAAAAAAGGTTCACAATCATTATCTTCTCTCGTAAATGGATAGAAAACTTTACCATAATCTCTAGGATTCTTGTCACCTTTATATGTAGAATTACATGTATGGCAAATAGGAAAAAGGTTCTTCCTCAACAGTGAAACAAAAGGATATTTCGATCTTGGTAAATAATGATCAAAAGCCTCTCGAAATTGGTCTTTTGACGTTAGCATAGGTCTTATTCCACAAAATGGACAAACATATTCTATTGACTCCTCATAAAACTTCTCATAATAATTCTTGAGTGTTCCTACTTCTTCAACAAGTCCCTTTAGTTTTAATAAATTATCATATAAATAGTTCTGTATTGTTTTTAAAGCACTTATACACCGTTCAAATTTTTCACTTGATCCACTAAGTAAATCTTCATAAGAAACTGGATCAACACTCATATTACATATATTTTCAACTTGAATATTCTTGCTAAAGGCATCAGCTAACTTTTCTCTTTCCTCTGGTAAACTTAACTCAAACGCACCTTTAAATTCTTCAAAATCACTTTTGAGTTTGATTCCATTCATCCAGCTTGGATACTCAAATACTACCGATGTGATAATATCGGTAAATATACTATTGATTTGATTTATAAGGCCCTCTAATTCTTCATTTTCAAATTCATTGTAAAAGTACCACATTTACATCATCCTCTTTTGAATCTCAATAATCAGCATCAAGCGTTCTGATGAATCACCTAGCGTATTTTCGATTTCATGTTTAAGTTCCTCTAATTCTTGATGACTATTGGCTTGATTAATTTTGTTTCTAAATGTATTTATTTCCTTTTTAGCCAATTCTGCCACAGTGTTTCTCTTGTCAAATAGATTAGCACTAATCATATTCGGATTAGCTCCAAAAGTCTCAATTTGCAAACTGCTTTGTAAGCCTCGTTTCATACTCACAACACTTGTTTTTCTTAAGTCTGTTATTACTTCAGGATTATGAGATGAAAATATAGCCTGCGACATCGGATCAAGCATAGACTTTACCTTTGAGACAAATAAAGACTTCCAACTCGGATTAAAATGCGTCTCTGGCTCATCTAACAAAAATAGAATGTTACTTCCGTAAAAGATATTGAGTATGCTAATTAGTTGGAGCACTTGATACTCACCATCAGAAAAGTTTCTCAATTCCAGTTCAGAACCGTTTTCTGCTTTGAAGGTCATTTCAAGTAGTTCAAACACTCTATTATTTGCAATATTCCAATCGACTAAAGATTTCTTATTTTTTTCATTCCCGTATATAATTCTGTTTCTAGTTCTTTTCTTTATCTTATAAATATTGTAATCATAAAGCCTTTGCAGTCCTTCAAAAAAAG
>DPPH01000216.1:0-7470 GCA_003539375.1 Clostridiales bacterium | reverse complement strand
TTTTGCAGTCCTTCAAAAAAAGCTAGTAAGGATATTTGTTCCCAGTCTCTATTCTCGGGTGCATGAAACTCATAATACTCAAATCCGTTTTCATTTACATGAATTGTATTTGCATAGCTCATAATTTCATTTAATAGATATGATGCCTTCTCATCGAAGTAAATATCTTCATCATATATATCTTTCTTATCCAGTCTTATCTTAAACGAAGTCACTAACGCCTTCTCAAAAAACTCTGATAGTATTGCGTGATTTCCAGACTCAAACATAAATGATGTAAGGATGGCCAATTTACTTATCGTATCATCAAAATAGTAAAATAGTTCATTATAGCGATCAAGAATACCCTTATTTATAACCTCGCCGTAATTATTCTTCTTAATCTTCTGACTGTCCTTTTCTGCTAAAGAATAAAGTTTATAGTTAATGATTTCATCACTAACCCCTTCATTATGACCAGATGAGTAAACCACGATTTTTCTAGGAAAGAATACATAATACATGTTAATATTTTCTATTTCAAACTCATTGTTTCCATTTGAAATAATCATTTTAAAATTCTGAGACTGATTTTCTAACTTAATCAACACATGATCAGTAGCTTCCCATTCCCCACCTATTCCTATTAAAACGCTTTCAATCATATGGTCTTTCTGTAAATAATAAATAGCTTCATAGCTTATGTCACTTGAGTAATTTTCTTGAGTTATTTGGTTACTGGCATCAACAAATATTTTGGATATCAGTTCAAGAAGAATTGATTTACCACTACCATTTATTCCAACTATTCCAAGGGTGGAGTCATCGCCAAAAACAAACTCTTGTTCCTGCTTAAAAAGCTTATAATCACTCAGTAATTTTATTTTTTTCAGTCTCATTACTTCACCCCATTCAAAATCAAAATAACTCCCCTTTAAATGCTAAAGACATTACACTGTGATAGTTTTTTTCGATATATTTAGACGATTCGATAAACTTACATTTTTGCTTTTCTATTTCATTTACTTTTGAAGCAAAGAGATTTTGAAGATGAATATCTGGAATAACTATATCAAAGGATTTCACATCTTGTTGATTAATACTTGCTTGATTTACAGCTTTTTTTGCGCTAACTAAAATTTGATTATAAATATATTGATGACTTAATAGTCTGGATAAATAAAATGGATTTATTACCTTTTTATCTACTGAAAATCTCATCATATTTGATTCATATACTGTTGGTTCAAAAAGTTTATCGATATGCGCACACTTCCCTAAATATTCAATACTATTAACCCTGTTTATTACAATATCATCTACTTCTAATCCATACTTTTCAACTTCTTCCTCATCACAGTTAAGCCTCTTAAAATTCCAATTCTCAATTTTCCCATTGTAAAAAGCATCAATTCTTAGTATTGGCGTTCCAGTTCCATTTGTCACATAGTCACTCTGTGGCTTATACATACCGTTTTGAGGTTGTTTATTTAACACTTCTCCTAACTTCTTAATTTCCCATCCCTTTGGATTCATCGCCGGATCACCAAACATCTCATAAAACACCGACTGAATCAACTCATCCATTAGCTTGATTTGCTCTTTTCTTGCATCAATAAGCCCTTGAGCCTTGTCCAAAACTTCAACAATTTTCTTTTGGGTTTCGAGTGGTGGTAATGGTATTTCAAAAGCAGAAAACTGTGTCTTATTAATTATTGGAACAACTGGCGCATTAGCTATTGCCTTCAATTGTTCTCTTTTCTTAATAATTGCATAAGCTAAATATCTACTATTCACAAAATTTTCATTAGGAACAATCGCATTAATTTGTTGATTAAAGCAAATATCTTTTTCAGCAATTCCAACACTTCCAATAGTACCAATACAAGTTACTAAAACAGCACCTTTTTCAACTACTCTTCCAACTTTCGCACCAGAATGTGACAAGTATTCATCTGCTTCGGATAAACAAGATATTGAAACCGCATTGAAATTATTCGGCTTAATGAATGGTAATATTGATTCATTGTAATACTCATTCTTCTTCTTAGAAGGCGTATTACCTGTTATAACTTTCCCAAGTTTGTCGAGTCTCACCATCTTATATGCCATCTCTACACCATCCTCTCAATGTCATTAAGACCATCAAGAATCTGCTGTTCCAGTTCTTTGATTCTCTGAATTATCACCTTTGGTGCTTCATATTCAACTTCATCATATTCAATTTCTTTATATCTATTGATACATAGGTCATAATCATTCTTTACAATTTCTTCTTTAGGAACAAAGAAAGACTTCTCCGTACGCTTTCTACTAATTTCATTCTCAAGATTATGATAACGACTGATAATATCTGGAATATCGTTCTCATCAACTTGTTGACGCTTGTCATCAAGAGACAAACCATCTGCCTGCATATCATAGAACCAAACCTTATCCGTACCACCTGCACCAGTCTTAGTAAAGATCATAATAGCAGTAGAAACCCCTGCATAAGGCTTAAATACGCCACTAGGCATTGAAATAATGGCTTGCAGTTGATGATTCTCTACTATCTCTTTACGAATAGATTTATGGGCATTAGAACTACCGAATAATACACCATCTGGTACGATTGATGCACATCTACCGCCTTTCTTGAGGGTTCTTAAGAAAAGGGCTAAAAATAATAGCTCTGTCTTCTTTGTCTTAGTCACTTTTAATAGGTCAGCAGATACACTGTCATAATCCAGTGATCCTTTAAATGGTGGATTGGCAAGAACCAGTGTATATTTTTCTCTATCATTATTGGTTTCTGATAGGGAGTCTCTATATTCGATATTAGGTCGATCAACACCATGAAGCATCATATTCATAGCACCAATACGAAGCATGGTTCTGTCCATGTCATTACCGAAGAACATATCCCTATGATAATGGTCTTTCAGTTCTTTTATGTTGAACATATCCTCATTATTATGCTTTAAATATTCACCTGCCTCAACAAGGAATCCTGCTGAACCTGCAGCTGGGTCAACAATAATATCTGTTGGTGTAGGTTGCATCAAATCCACCATCATTTTGATGATGTGTCTAGGCGTTCTAAACTGACCATTGGTACCTGCGGTTGCTACCTTAGAAAGTAAATACTCGTATAAATCCCCTTTGGTATCATCCGTTGTATTACCTTCTTTAATTGGTAGTCCATCAATATTTGTAACAATCTTCTCTAACATCTGCGGTGTTGGAATCATAAAGATAGCATCATCCATGTATTTGGTAAAGGCTGAATCCTTGTCACCATGCATGGTTTTGATAAATGGAAATACCTTTTTTGAAACTGTTTCATACATCTCTGTAGCACTCATTTGCTTGAACTTTTGCCATCTTAGGTTTTGCTGATCGTCATTGAATATTTTATTGAAGTCAGTACCGACAAACTCAGCAAGTCTTTCTTCTTCCTTTTGCTTATCATCAAGCCCCTTTATAAATAAAAGGTAGGTAAACTGCTCAATAACAGACAGTGGATTGGTAATCCCTCCTGTCCAGAATATCTCCCAGATTTTATCTACCTTACTTCTTAATTCACCTGTAATCATTGCATTAATCCTCCCTTGATTTCATCTATCTATTTCTAATAGTCCAGTAAATGCTTAATCAATGTTTCGTCCAGTCCTTTTTCTTTGCAAAGTTCATATAGCGCTTTCTTAGCCAGCATGGTGGGACTGTTTTTGCCATTTTCCCACCGATTTACCGTGGCAAAACTGACGTGAAGCTCTCTAGCCAGTTGTTCCTGACTCATATTCAATTTTGTTCTAATCTCTTTTACTGTTTGGGCAAAATCCATTCCATACACCTCCAGTACGTCACTTTATATTATAACAAATGTTATAATATATGCCCACCGTAATTTGAAAATTATTCCAAAGAAAAATCCACTGATATTATACCAGTGGATTCACATTCATTATTTAATTTCTTATATCCTACATTTCACATCCAAAAGCCCAGCCTTACGATAATTTCATCTTTCAGTTCCTTATTGCGGTAATTCAAGACATCCGTCTTAAACATGAAAAGCTTGGTTTTTAGCGGTATTTGGGCAAATACAATTAGTCTTTTTTGTATAGTGCTACTATCGTCTCAACATGTGTGGTATGAGGGAACATATCCACTGGTTGTACTTCATTAATATTGTAACCGTAACCCTGAAGGATTTTTAAATCTCTAGCTAGCGTTGAAGGATTACAGGATACATAAACTATTTTTCTAGGGTTCATTTCTTTTAAAGTATTAAGTACTAATTCTTCACAACCTTTCCTTGGCGGGTCTAGTATTACAATATCCGCTTTGATCCCTTTTTTATATAACTTAGGAAAAACATTTTCTACACTTCCTAGGTGAAAGTTTGCATTTTCAACTTCATTTTCTTTCTTATTTTCTTCAGCACTTGTAATAGACTCATTTACAATCTCTACACCGTGAACCTCCTTAGCTTTTTGAGCTGCTAGAAGGGATATAGTCCCTACACCACAGTATAAATCATAGACTATGTCTGTATCTTCAATGTCTGCATATTCTAAAGCTTTAGAATATAGTTTATCCGTCTGAGTATGATTAACCTGAAAAAATGTATGGGGGAATACTTTAAATTTAAGATCAAAAATATTATCTTTAATATACTCATCACCATATAACAATATGTTTTTATTTCCTAATATTCTGTTAGTTTTTTCATCATTGATATTTAAAAAAACAGATTTTATATTAGTTATTTTTTTAGTAATTTTCTCAACAAAATCATTAAGTTTGCTTTTTATGTTATCTTTACTTATAATTACAAGCATTATTTCGTCTTTTTGATTATTTCTCATTAATATATGTCTTATCGAGCCTTTATGGGTTCTTTCATTATATATGGAAATATTATTTTTGATAATAAAGCTTCTTAGTATGTTTATTATATCTTCTGTCCACTGATTTTGTATCAAACAATCATCTATGTTTACAATATTATGACTTCCCTTTTCATAAGGACCTATTAGAAGTTTTCCATTACTTATACTTAGCGGAAAAGCTCCTTTATTCCTATACCTGTAGGGGTTTTCCATCCCTATCGTGTTTTTAATTTTAACATTATCAATATTTTCTAAATTATTCCTGTTTAGTTCATTTATCAATATATCTCTCTTGTATTTTAGCTGCTCATTATATTTCATATGCATAATTTGACAGCCACCACAATCAAAAAAATATGGGCACTCAGGCTTTTCAAATTTTTCAGATCTTTCTAAATATTCTACTACTTCTCCTATTCCGTATTTTGAAATTGCTTTTATTATTTTTACTTTTAATTTGTCTCCAGGAAGAGTATTATTTACAAATATAACATAATTATCTATTTTACCAACTCCCTGTCCTCTAAAATTCAAGTCTATAATTTCAATCTCTGTAATATCTCCTTTTTTAACAGGTTTTGCCATTATTACACATCCTTTTTGTTTTTTATATTTTATTATATCATTAATTTAACCCTTCCGTGTTTAAATTTAGATGTTTTTATTGTATAATAATTATCAGTAATAAAAGGAGAGTATTATGAAAGTAATAAAAACTTTAGCTTTACTAGGTATTATAGTTTTTTGCGCCTCAACCCTTCCAATATTTCTATCGCCAATGGATTTCAGCAGTATTGTAGATATAGACGATGTTGATGAAAACATATATATTAATTTAGATTCAAAAGATGGAATTGAATTAGAAGATCCTTCTAGTATAAATCTTGTAATAAAAACAAATTCTGAACAAGAAATATATTTTAATCCTAATAGAATGTTGGAATTAGAGATTTACAGCAATGGAAGTGAGATTGAGGTAGAAAGCGTAGAATATGCCTTTAGTAAAACTACTATCGAAAAAAACAAACCTTTAAACATTATTATTGATATTTCAAATGAATCATTAGACCTACCTTATGGTAATTATAGATTTAATTTTAAAGCTATGTCCGAAAATAATTTAGGTGATAATTTAGAAATTGATGTAAGTTATAAACTAAAGGGTTCTTATTATCAAGGAACTAGTCAAAATAATAATTTAACTCCTGTTAAGCTTTATTTCCAAACTAAAAATTACGATCTAATACCTATATATAGGTTTGTAGAAAACCAAGACCAGCTTCATAATATCATTGAGGAAGAAATGCTTAAAGGTCCAATAAATGAAGGGCTTATATCTCCTATAGATAATGTTAATTATATTATTTTAAGAGATACGGTTATTTATATTGACTTACCTAAAGATTCCCAAGTTTATACTGGAGAATACAGCGAGAATGCATATTATGCTTTTGTGAAATCTTTTTCTCAGTTGCCTAATTCTACTAGAATTAGGTTTACATTTGATAATTTAGTAGAAGAATCCTGGTTTAATGGTATAAACGTAAGAAACTCTATCCCTTATCCCGATAATATAAATGCTTATATTCCAGTTTTAGTTGGAGAGAGATTTTACTTGAGCGAGAAAAATATTTTGTTTGATGAAGAAGCTACCTTACAGGAACAGTCCTTTAGAATTTATGAATACATTAAAACCAAAAGCAACGGATATTTCCAATCTCTACAAGGCATAGATATTAACAGTGTTGAACTAGTTCAAAATACATTGGTAGTAGATTTTAATAAAAACTTATCCAGCGTATATGAAAATAATGAGGATTTACAAAATTTACTTTTAGATAGTTTTCTTTACTCTTTTACTAGTATTCAAGGAGTAAACAGTCTAAGAATAACTATAAACGGAGAACCTATTGAATCTTTTGGCACCTATAATTTAAGTGAACCAATAACACCTTATCAATACTACAATTTAGAAACAATAAATGAAAATCCAGCCTAGGCTGGATTTTTTATTCTATTAACTTGCCGTGAACTATAACCCTAGCATTATCATACCAGAAGTTACAGGTTACTAAGGATATAACTGTATCATTTTCTGTTAACTCTATATCTTTCTTTATTAGAGACCTTTCTTTAGAGAGTTCAAGAAAATCCTTATACTTTTCTCTATCTTTAAAAATTGTAAACAAATGGTAATCTTCCCTATCTAGGTTAACTACATATGCAGAATAAATCTCCCAGGTTGTCCTCTCTCCATTATGATCTAGACTTATTATGTTGTTATTTTCAAAATATTGTTCATAGGTACCTTCATTTGTGTACATTGCTAAATCCGAAAACATAGAACCGTCTCTTATTTTATGGCCATATATAATTATATTGTCGTCTCTTCCTACGCTAACGTTTCTGAAGTCCATATATATAGAGCCGTAGGAATCTTTTTCCCCTTTATAGTTTCTTGTAAGATAGTACTCGTTGTCATCAGCTTGTACCACCGGATAGTCTATATTTGTTCCTTCAACATTTATCCACCCTATGACATTTTCTTCAAAAGCTACATCTTCTTGACTTACTTGATTATCTTGTTGAGGTTCTTGTGCCGCAGGTTCTTCTG
>DPPH01000197.1 GCA_003539375.1 Clostridiales bacterium | reverse complement strand
AATGCATTTCTCACTTTAAGAGTTGGAATTATAGCTAAGAAATACTCTGCTAGCATAACTAAAGTTGATAAGAGATGGATTAGGAGGTCTGCATCTATTGAAGCCGCTGGTGTATTGGGACAAGTTGTGCAAAAAAACTCTCTATCTATAGTAAAAGCCTTTGTTTCAGCTTCTAAAAAAGCTACTATAGATAAAACAATTGATAAGGTCAAATCCGGTGCAACAAAAACTGGAGACTTTGTTAAAGATATTTTTAAAAAATAAATATGAGAGGACATATATGATGAGACAAACTGTATTAGAATTAAAATCCCTAGTTGTTTTTAGAAACATTCTAGGTAAGGAAGTTGTAAGTAACTTAGTAAAGTTGCTTTCATCAGAAAATAAAAGTACTTTAGAAAAAATAGAAGCCTATTCGGAATTTACTTCTTCCCTTTTTAAGAAGAATACAAATTTTAGCAAGTACCTCCTTGATGTAGTATTGGAAGATGAAAATATCTATATAAAAAAAATTGGCAACAACATGAAAGTTGAAGAAAATATAGAAAAATCCCTCAAAGAAGAGTTATTAATCCTTCAAAAAGTGAGCAGGTTAAAATCTAGAGATATTAAAAATACTATTGATTATAATGGGTTTTTACCTGATTGGAATAATGAAGATTATGATTTTTACAGCAGGTATATGGATAGAATTGATAATATATCCTCTTATGGATACGGTATGTATTCGAAATATCACACTTTTAGAGCCTTAGATGGTAAAATAATTCCAGTTAAAAACCCTGATGGAATTACCCTGTCAGATTTGAAAGGCTATGAAAGAGAACGTAAGCTTGTTCTAGATAACACTACTGCTTTAATCAATAAAAAACCTGCAGCAAACGTATTACTTTACGGAGATGCTGGTACGGGTAAGTCTTCAACTGTAAAAGCTATAGTTAATGATTATAAGAATATGGGTTTAAGATTAGTAGAGATATCAAAAAAACAGATTAAAAATGTTCCTATGATAATGGATATTTTAGGTAAAAATCCGTTGAAGTTTATACTGTTTATTGATGATTTATCTTTTACAAAAAATGATGATGAATTTGGGGAGCTAAAAGCTATCTTGGAAGGATCTATTTATTCAAAACCATCAAATATAGCAATTTATGCAACCAGTAATAGAAGGCACATGGTAAAAGAAACTTTTTCTGATAGAGATGGAGATGATTTACACGTAAGTGAAACTATAGAAGAAATTTCTTCTCTTTCTGATAGGTTCGGTCTTATGGTAAGCTTTTACCGTCCTGATAAGGAAGATTTTTTAAGTATCGTAAAAGAAATGGCTCATCAATATAGTATTAATATGCCCGAGGATGAACTGGAAAAAGAAGCTGAGAAATTTGCTGTTAGAAGAAGCGGACGCTCTCCTAGAATAGCTAGGCAGTTTATTCAATACCTTCAAACAAAAAAATAACATTCCGGCTTAAGCCGGAATGTTTTATTTTTCAAAGTAGAATCCTTGAACTAGTTCTATTCCTAATTCTTTCATAAGTTTAAAATCTTCTTCATCTTCTACAAAATCCCCTATTACTGATGTATCTTGAGTCTTAATATAATTCAAAATTCTTTTGATGGATTCCGACGTTTCTTTGTTTTTTCTGCTTTTGTTTAAAATCTCTCTATTCAGTCTTACAAAACTAGGCTGGCAAGATAGCATAAGAAGATCATTAGAATTCTTTCTTCCTATGTTAGCTAGGGATATTCCTATACCTCTTTCATTGGCTTTTTTCTTTATTTTTGTCATCTGGTCAATTTCTAAATTTACAGGCATCCACATTTCAAAAATTATTTTTATGTTTTCACTGCAGTTTAATGAAATTTCAGATATAAATTCTTTGCTTATTGGATAAGGTCCATGGGTTAAAAAGAGATAATTCCCTTCAAAATTACTGCAAATTTTTTGATTTATTTTTAGATTATTAATACTTGCCCTATCCAGTTGCCTGTACATACCTACTTCATATGCAAAGGATATCAGATCTTCTGTATTTAAAAAAAGTTTACTTTTAACCCTTAGTTTGGCACTGTACCCAATTATTTCTCTAGAATTTATATTGTAAATTGGTTGAAATTCGTGACTAAAGTCTTTATTTTCAATTATCCTAACAAGTTCTTCTTTCCTATTTTCTATTTTTTGATTATCCTTATATTTTTCCAAATTAAATATATTATAAGTGCCTTTTCCTCTATTTTTTGCCTGATACATAGCATAGTCGCCATATTCAATAAGTTTATTTATGTCCTCAGTATCTACACCGTAAACTGCCATGCCACAGCTTATTGAAACCGGAATTTCCACTCCGTTTATACTTATGGGATACTTTGTTATGGTACTTTTAATTTTGTTCCAAATATTATCTGTTGTTTTAGTATCTACTTTATCATAACCATGAATGTATAAGGCAAACTCATCTCCGGCTATTCTAATTTTTAGAGAATTATCAATACCCACGTTTTTAAGCCTTTCTGCAAACTTTTTTAAAAATATATCTCCAGTTGAATGACCGTAAGTATCATTTATATTTTTAAATCCATCTAAATCTATAAATACAAAAACTCCTTTTTTATTTTTATCTTTTTCTATAAGTTTTTCAATTTCTGTCCAGTATTGATACCTACTTATAAGCCCTGTTAGAGCATCTTTAACTAATCTTCCTTCTAAAATTTTATTTTTATCATTAAGTTTCATATTCGCTTTCTGAAGAAGTCTTCTTGTATTTATTAGTTCATTGTTTAATTTATGTATTTCATTAATATCCTCATTTCTTCTGCTGGATTTTTCATTGATTATTTTTTTTAATTCCTGCTCCATAATATTAGCATATTCGTTATTTATTTTAATAAAACTTTTGCAATCATTTAAACTAATAGCTTCATTGTCAAGTATTAATAGTGAAGCTTAATGATAAAAATAAAATTTT
>DPPH01000160.1:3221-5770 GCA_003539375.1 Clostridiales bacterium | reverse complement strand
CAAATAGAAGAAGTAGGCGGATCAGTAGAAATTAAATAATTTCATACAGTCAATCACTAAAAAGATAGAAATTTAAAAGAGCTTAAAAAAGCTCTTTTAAATTTTCAAATATTTTCAGTGAATTTATTGACAATAAATTTCAAATATGATATTATCTTATATTGCGTAGGTATAAAAAGTTGGCATAAAAATTGTATGTAATGCTAAATTAACTGCGCAATTTTTTTACTTAATAATATATGAAGGGGTGAAGAAATGTTGCATCCTGTGAAAATAGGCAGTCGAGTGCGAATGAGCTACTCGAGAATTGAAGAAGTGTTAGAATTACCCGACTTAATTGAAGTGCAGAAAAACTCATATGAATGGTTTATTAAAGAAGGATTAAAAGAAGTATTTGACGACATATCTCCAATCGAAGATTATACAGGAAATTTGATACTAGAATTTGTCGACTACAAGTTAGACGGCGATCCTAAGTATGACCAAATGGAATGTAAGGAAAGAGACGCAACTTTTGCCGTACCATTAAAAGTAAAGGTAAGGCTTATAAACAAAGAAACCGGTGAGATAAAGGAACAGGAAGTTTTCATGGGTGATTTCCCTCAGATGACTGAGAGAGGAACATTCATTATCAACGGTGCTGAACGTGTAATAGTAAGTCAGCTGGTAAGGTCACCAAGTGTGTATTACGATGTTGAAAGAGATAAGAGTGGTAAAGAACTTTTCTCAGCAACTGTAATACCAAACAGAGGTGCTTGGTTGGAGTACGAAACTCGTTCAAATAGTTTAGTTAATGTTAGAATAGATAGAACTAGGAAAATACCAATCACTATACTCTTAAGAGCTATGGGCTGTGAAACAGATGCAGAAATCATAGAATTATTAGGAGAATCAGAACAACTGTTAAAGACTTTAGAAAAAGATGGTACCAAAAACAAAGACGAAGCTTTAATAGAAATCTATAAAAAATTGAGACCAGGTGAACCACCTACCTTGGATAGTGCAACGTCACTAATCAATAATCTTTTCTTTGACCACAAGAGATACGACTTAGCAAGAGTAGGAAGATATAAATTTAATAAAAAACTTAGTATAGAGAACCGAGCAGTTGGAAAAGAATCTGTTAATACTATTATCAATAAAGATACTGGAGAATTAATTGTATCTGAAGGAGAAGTAATAACTAGAGAGAAAGCTTTCCAAATAGAGGCAGCGGGAGTTTTTCATATTGAAGTGTACAATAAGGAAAAAGAAATTGTAAAAATTTACAGTAATAAATTTGTTTTTCCTGAATTAGTATACAGTGGTATTGATTATGAAAAACTTGGAATAAAAGAAAAAGTATATTATCCAGTACTTAAAGAATTATTAGAAATAGCTACTGATGAAGATACTTTTGAAGTAAACAAAGAAAAATTAGAAGATGAAATAGAAAAAAATATTAGAAGACTTACACCAAAACACATTATAGCTGATGATATTTTAGCATCAATAAGTTATGAGTTTTGTTTATTCAAAAACATAGGTGAAGTTGATGATATAGACCACTTAGGTAACAGAAGAATTAGAGCCGTAGGTGAATTACTTCAAAACCAGGTAAGAGTAGGTCTTTCCAGAATGGAGAGAGTTATAAGAGAAAGAATGACAATCCAAGACGTTGAAGTGGTAACTCCTCAGGTACTTATGAATATAAGACCTGTAGCAGCAGCCATAAAAGAATTTTTTGGTAGCAGTCAGCTTTCACAGTTTATGGATCAAACAAATCCACTGGCAGAACTTACCCACAAAAGAAGAATGTCAGCTTTAGGTCCTGGAGGATTAAGTAGAGATAGAGCAGGATTTGAAGTTAGAGATGTTCATCAAACTCACTACGGAAGAATGTGTCCTATAGAGACACCGGAAGGTCCAAATATAGGTTTGATTACTTCTTTAGCTACTTATGCTAGAATCAATGAATACGGATTTTTAGAATCTCCTTATAGAAAAGTAGATAAAGAAACAGGGGAAGTAACAGAAAACATAGATTATATAACAGCAGATATTGAAGATGAACATATTATAGCCCAGGCAAATGAGCCTATAGGCGAAGATGGAAGATTTAAAAACAAGAGGGTTGTTGTTCGTGGAGCTAAAGGAGCACCGGAAATTGTAAATAGGGATGATGTTGATTATATGGATGTTTCTCCAAAACAATTAATATCTGTAGGTACCTCTATGATACCATTTTTGGAAAATGATGATGCAAATAGAGCCCTTATGGGTGCTAACATGCAGAGACAGGCTGTTCCTTTGATGATAACTGATGCACCAATTATTGGTACAGGTATGGAACACAAAGCTGCTAAAGATTCAGGAGTAGTTGTTGTAAATAAACATGATGGTAAAGTTGTATCTGTACAGGCATCAAGTATTACAATTAAAAGAGATGACAACGGAACCTTAGATAGATATTCATTGATTAAGTTTAAAAGATCAAACCAGGGTACTTGTTTGAATCAAAAACCTTTAGTTAAAAAAGGTGACCAAGTTAAAAAAGGTGAAATCATAGC
>DPPH01000160.1:0-2905 GCA_003539375.1 Clostridiales bacterium | reverse complement strand
ATGACTTGGGAAGGATACAACTTTGAAGATGCAATATTAATTAATGAAAACCTAGTAAAAGACGACAGCTTAACGTCTTTACATATAGAAGAATATGAATCTGAAGCTAGAGACACTAAATTAGGTCCCGAAGAAATAACCAGGGATATACCTAATGTTGGAGAAGATGCATTAAAAGATCTAGATGAAAGAGGAATCATAAGAATAGGAGCTGAAGTTGAACCTGGAGACATATTAGTAGGAAAAGTAACTCCAAAAGGAGAAACTGAACTTACCGCTGAAGAAAGGTTGCTTAGGGCAATCTTTGGTGAAAAAGCTAGAGAAGTAAGAGATACATCTCTTAAAGTTCCTCATGGTCAAACAGGTATAATAGTAGACGTAAAAGTATTTACAAGGGAAAATGGAGATGATTTAAATCCAGGAGTAAATAAACTTGTAAGAGTATATATAGCAACAAAGAGAAAGATCAGCGTAGGTGACAAACTTTGCGGACGTCACGGAAACAAAGGTGTTATATCAAGAGTATTACCGGAAGAAGACATGCCTTTCTTACCTGATGGAACTCCACTAGAAGTGGTTCTTAATCCACTTGGGGTACCTTCCCGTATGAATATTGGACAGGTTCTTGAAGTCCACTTAGGGCTAGCAGCTAAGAAACTAGGATGGAATGTAGCTACACCAGTATTTGATGGAGCTTCAGAAAATGAAGTTTTTGAAGCACTTGAAATGGCTGGTTACCCTTCAACCGGAAAGATTGATTTAAGAGATGGAAGAACTGGAGATAACTTTGATGCACCAGTAACAGTAGGATATATGTATATATTAAAACTACATCACTTAGTTGATGATAAAATACATGCTAGATCTACAGGTCCTTACTCACTAGTAACACAGCAGCCTCTAGGAGGTAAAGCTCAGTTTGGTGGACAGAGATTTGGTGAAATGGAAGTTTGGGCACTTGAAGCATACGGAGCAGCTCACACCCTACAGGAAATGCTTACTGTTAAATCAGACGACGTTACCGGAAGAGTAAAAACATATGAAGCTATAGTTAAAGGTGAAAATATTCCTAAACCGGGTATACCTGAATCCTTTAAAGTATTAGTAAAAGAGCTTCAAAGTTTAGCATTAGATATAACTATAATTTCTCCAGAAGAAAAAGAGGAGAATGTAGAAATAGAAGATATAGAAGACATCAGAGAAGTAATCGGCGAAGAAAGATTTATAGAAGAAGAAACAAGTGGAATGGAAGTAGAAGATTTAGATAAAAATTAATTAGGAAGGGAGTTGGCCCCTTTATGGAATTTAACAATTTTGAAGCAATAAGAATAAGTCTAGCTTCACCGGAAAGTATATTAAGCTGGTCTTATGGAGAAGTAAAGAAGCCTGAAACGATAAACTACAGAACATTAAAACCTGAAAAAGATGGGTTGTTCTGTGAAAGAATATTCGGTCCGACTAAGGACTGGGAATGCCATTGTGGTAAATATAAAAGAATCAGATACAAAGGTGTAGTATGTGATAGATGTGGTGTTGAAGTGACAAAAGCCTCTGTAAGAAGAGAGAGAATGGGTCACATAAAATTAGCAGCACCAGTTTCACATATATGGTACTTCAAAGGAATACCATCAAGGATGGGATTAATTCTTGATATGTCTCCTAGATCTTTAGAAAAAGTACTATATTTTGCACAGTTTATAGTTACTGAAAGTGGAGACACTCCACTTTCGGATAAACAAATTCTTACAGAATTAGAATATAGAGAATACAAAGATGTATATGGTGATTCCTTCCAAGCTGGAATGGGAGCCGAAGCTATAAAAAAAGTATTAGGAAAAATAGAACTAGATAAAGAAATTAAAGAACTTAGAGCAGATTTAAAAAACAGCAGTGGACAGAAGAAAATAAGAATTACTAGAAGACTTGAAGTTCTTGAAGCATTTAAAAAATCTGGAAATAAACCGGAATGGATGATATTAGATGCTATACCGGTTATACCGCCTGAGTTAAGACCTATGGTGCAACTTGATGGTGGAAGATTTGCTACATCAGATTTAAACGACCTATATAGAAGGGTAATAAATAGAAACAATAGATTAAGCAGACTACTTGAATTGGGAGCCCCTGACATAATAATCAGAAATGAAAAGAGAATGCTTCAGGAATCAGTAGATGCTTTAATAGATAACGGTAGAAGAGGAAGACCCGTTACTGGACCGGGAAATAGACCTCTTAAATCATTATCGGATATGCTTAAAGGTAAACAAGGTAGATTTAGACAAAACCTTTTAGGTAAGAGAGTTGACTATTCAGGACGTTCAGTTATAGTAGTTGGCCCGGAACTTAAATTCTACCAATGTGGATTACCTAAAAAAATGGCTTTAGAGCTATTTAAACCTTTTGTAATGAAAAAACTGGTGCAAGACGACTTAGCCCATAACATAAAAAGTGCTAAGAAAAAAGTCGAAAGAATCGATTCAGAAGTTTGGGATGTTCTTGATGAAGTAATTAAAGGACATACGGTAATGTTAAATAGAGCGCCTACTCTTCATAGATTAGGTATTCAGTCTTTTGAACCGGTACTAGTAGAAGGTAAAGCAATTAAACTTCACCCTCTAGTTTGTACAGCTTATAATGCCGACTTTGATGGAGACCAGATGGCAGTTCACTTGCCTTTATCAGAAGAAGCTCAAGCAGAATCAAGATTTCTTATATTATCAGTTAATAACATATTAGCACCTAAGGATGGAAAACCTATTACAACTCCTACTCAGGATATGGTTTTAGGTAGTTACTACTTAACTTTAGAAGTAGAAGGATCTAAGGGAGAAGGAAGAGTATTCTCCGGTTATGATGAACTTATAATGGCTTACTCAGCTAAACAGGTAAGTCTTCATGCTAAAGT
>DPPH01000217.1:44651-44781 GCA_003539375.1 Clostridiales bacterium | reverse complement strand
CCTGAAGAATTTTAGATAATGCATTTTTTTCTAAGTTGTTTATATATTCAGATTTTTCATTAAAAACAATGGATAGTCCTTTTAAACTTTTATTAAAAAATATAGGGGAAATACTATATTTTAAACTTAG
>DPPH01000217.1:31331-44403 GCA_003539375.1 Clostridiales bacterium | reverse complement strand
TAGCATAATTTTCTGATTTTACAGCAATACCTTGATAACCTTTAGAAATGTCTTTTAAAAAATTATCATTGCCGCCGAGATTTTCCACAATATCATCAAGATGAAAATTGGTTTTAATTTCTGAACTTAATAGGCTTTCTAATGATTTATTAAAGTAAATTATATTTCTGTTTTCATCAAGCATCATAACGCTGCAATCTAAGTTATCTAATAAATTTAAAGTTAAGGGGTCTTTATTTATATCGAATATAGGATAAAAATCCTCCATAGGATAAATATTTAATTTATAATACTGTTCTTCCTTAAGGATAAATTCGCAAGGCAATACTAGGAAAGTTGAATTATCATTATTAAAATCTGACTCAAAAAGACTTGGAGTTTTTTCTTTAGAAGCTTTTTTTATTTGATTAATGTCTATGTTATGAAATAAATCCTTTAGAGATAAATTTGTAAAATCTTCAATATTAAATAATTTATTGCAAGCCTCATTCATAAATATAACTTCTAAATCTTTTGAAAACAAAATTGGATTTTCAGACATATTAATTACCTTATTTATAATGTTTAATTCACTAGTGAATCCATATTTTTTTGAAACTTTAAGTAAGGCGAATATTATTATAGAATTAATGATGAAAAAAATAATTATCTGATAGATAATTCCAGTAGTGTTAAAATTAAATATAATTAAAAGTATTAAATTAGTTAAAAGAAAAATTGAAATGAAAGCTGAGCTAATTTTCTTGAAATTAATATTCATAAGGACTCCTTTGGCATTGTTATAAATATAATATCAAAAAAATAAGAAAATTTACAGTATTCTATTAAAAAAAATTCATAAAAATGATATAATCCCTATTAAAGACTAAAAGGAGGGTAATATGGAATTTAAATATAATAAACATCTTGAAGATACAATGAATCAATTAGAAGATAAGGGTGTTTTTCTAACAGTGAAAAACAAAGAAAATCTTAATACAATGACAATAGGTTGGGGATTTGTAGGTGTTATGTGGAATAAACCGGTTTTTATAGCTGCCGTTAGATATTCTAGATATACTTACGAGATGCTAAAAAATACAGATAATTTTACAGTTAGTATACCTTTAAAAGGCCAGATGGATAAAGAACTTATTAAATGTGGTACAGAATCTGGAAGAGACTTAGATAAATTTGATAAGTACAATATTGAAACCATTAAATCAGAAAAGGTAGACACACCTATAATAAAAGACTGTGATTTACATTACGAATGCAAAATTATATACAGACAAACTCTAGAAGCTGAACTTATCAATAATGAAGACATAGAAAATAAATATAAAAATAACGACTACCATGTGATGGTTTACGGTGAAATATTATCGTTTCATAATTAGGAGAGGTTAAAAGTGGCAAAAATAAAAACAAAATTTATCTGTCAGGAATGCGGCTATGAATCTCCTAAATGGATGGGAAAATGTCCAGGGTGCAATAGTTGGAATACATTTACCGAGGAAATAATAAATAAAGAAACTAAAAAAAATTCAAGAGGTATTAGTTCTAATAAAGTCCTAAGGTTAAAAGATATTGAAGTAAAAGAAGAAAAAAGAATTACGACAAAATACATGGAACTTGATAGGGTTCTAGGTGGTGGAATAGTTAATAGTTCTTTGGTATTAGTAGGTGGAGATCCCGGGATAGGCAAATCAACTCTATTAATGCAAACTGGGGACAAAGTAGCTGGCCAGGGATTAAAAGTGCTGTATGTAACAGGGGAAGAATCAGCAAGGCAGATTAAAATTAGGGCAGAAAGACTGGAAATGGAAAGCGACAATATGTATATTCTTGCTGAAACAAATATTGACCATATATTAAAAAATATAAATGAATTAGAACCAGATTTATTAATATTGGATTCTATTCAGACAATATATAATCCCGACATAACTTCGGCACCGGGAAGTGTGAGTCAAGTTAAGGAAATAACTTCTACTATTATGAGAACTACAAAAAGTACAAATATGTCTACCTTTATAGTAGGGCATGTTACAAAACAAGGATCTATAGCAGGGCCAAGAGTTCTTGAACATATGGTAGATACTGTATTATATTTTGAAGGAGATACTCAACATTCATATAGGATATTGAGGGCTGTGAAAAATAGATATGGCTCAACAAATGAAGTAGGAGTTTTCGAAATGCGAGACTCAGGACTTGAAGAAATAATTAATCCTTCAAGCTTTTTCCTAGAAAGTAGGACTGAAAACTCCTACGGTAGTGTTATTACTGCCAGTATGGAAGGAACCAGACCATTACTGCTTGAGATACAAGCTTTAATATCTTACTCATCTTTTGGTAACCCTAGAAGAGTTACAACGGGAGTTGATAATAGTAGAGCAGCCATGTTAATGGCAGTTCTAGAGAAAAAAGCAGGAGTGCAGCTTCAAAATACTGATGCATATATAAACGTAATTGGAGGAATGCAGGTTAAAGAAACAGCGGTAGACTTGCCGATACTGTGTGCTATAGCTTCCAGTTTTAGAGAAGTTAAAATAGATTCCAATACATTGATAATAGGAGAAGTAGGCCTATCTGGAGAAATTAGAGGTGTAAAAGACATAGATAAACGTATAGGAGAAGCAAATAAAATGGGATTTAAAAGAGCTGTTGTACCTTATTCAAATAAGAAAAATATAAAGAATATTAGTGATGATTTAGATATGGAAATCATAAAGGTTAAGAATATAGAGGAAGCACTAAATGTTTTGCTTTAAAATAGGAAAAAGTTTTCATAAAATCATTGACATGACATATAAATAGTGGTAGAATTACCTTTTGACAATAAGCCTCTAATAATGTATAATATACTTTGGAGGTATTTTATGTATAGATTAGGAGATAAGATTGTTTACCCTATGCATGGAGCTGGGGTTATAGAATCGGTAGAAGAAAAAGAAGTTCTTGGAGAAAAGAAAAAATATTTTATTATCAAAATGCCTGTAAATGAAATGAAACTTATGATACCCGTTGATAATGTTGAAAATATAGGCGTAAGAAAGATTATATCTAATTCTGAAGTAGAAGAAGTATTTGATATATTAAGAGAAGATTCAAGCTTAAATAAAATGAATTGGAACAAAAGATATAGAGCAAATATGGATAGAATGAAAAGCGGGGATATCTTTGAAGTTGCAAGGATTGTTAGAAGCTTAACTTATAGAGACCAGGAAAAGGGTTTATCAACAGGCGAGAAGAAAATGTTGAGCAATGCAAAACAAATTCTCATAAGTGAATTAATCCTAGCAGAAGATTCTTCAAGTGAAGAAATAGAATCGAGAATAGATAAGATTATTTCTGAAAATTAGGATTACTCCTAATTTTCTTTCTTTTTTTTAAAAAAATCATAAGAAATTCTATTTTTTAAGGAAATATTAAGTATTAACTGGTATAATGAATTATACTTATTATATTAAAGATATCAAGGAGGTGACTAATTGTTAAGTAAAATTTTAAGATTAATAATGACAATCATAGGAATACTTTTCGGAGTAGGGATTTCAGTTTTATTAGACAACTTTGGAATCTTTGATTTTATAGGTGTTGATCATGTTTATGTTTATATTTTATTTGGAATTATATTTGGTATTTTATTATTTATTCTAACACCGAAATTGAAAAAACTTGGGGAAAAGATTAGTGATAACTTTGAAACAGAATTACTGAAATTTCAGACAAATGATATTATTTTAGGAGCAGTAGGTCTTATTATAGGATTGATTATAGCTTTTTTAATAAGTCAACCATTATACAACTTAGACATTAAATTTTTAGGAACTGCAGCTTCAGTTTTAGTTTATTTATTTTTCGGGTATTTAGGCATTAATATAGCTACAAGAAAAAAAGAAGATATCAGCCTGTCAGTTGGCTCGAAGTTTAATATTGGTTCCTCCAATAAAAGTAAAAAATTAGGACATAAAGCTTCACCTAAAATACTAGATACCAGCGTAATAATTGATGGTAGAATTGCAGATATTTGCAGAACAGGATTTATAGAAGGAACATTAATAATACCTGAATTTGTTTTAAAGGAGCTTAGACATATAGCAGACTCATCGGATGGATTAAAAAGAAATAGAGGAAGAAGAGGTCTAGACATACTTAATAAACTTCAGAATGAACAAATTATAGATGTAAAAATTGACTCTCATGATTTTCCTGAAGTTTCTGAAGTAGATATTAAGTTGTTAAAATTAGCCGAAATGGTTAATGGCAAAGTTCTCACAAATGATTTCAACTTAAATAAAGTAGCCGAATTTCAAGGTGTGCAAGTACTGAACATCAATGAGTTGGCAAATGCTGTTAAACCAGTTGTATTACCAGGGGAAGAAATGACCCTGCAGGTAATAAGAGAAGGAAAAGAATCTGGTCAGGGGTTAGCCTACTTAGATGATGGAACTATGATTGTAGTAGAAGGTGGCAAAAAATACATTGGTGAAACAATAGAAGTAGTCGTAACAAGTGTACTGCAAACAGCAGCTGGACGTATGATATTTGCAAAGAAAAAATAAAAGATTTTGGGTTTCCAAAATCTTTTTTTATAGTGAGGTATTATGGATAAAAAAAATATAGCTATAATAACAGCAGCGGGAAAAGGAATAAGATTAAAAAAGGACATTAAAAAACAGTATATAAAGCTCAAGGAAAAACCAGTAATATACTATACAATTAAAAAATTTAATGATTTTAACATTATAGATGAAATAATTGTTGTAGCTGATAAAGAAAACATAGAGTACATGAAAAAAGAAGTGATTGAAAAGTACAATTTTCATAAAGTCAAAACAATTGTAGAAGGTGGCAAAACAAGGAAAGAATCTGTACATAATGGATTCAAAAAAATTGAAAATAAAAACAGTATAATCATAATACATGATGGGGTTAGACCTTTTGTGGAAAATAAAGTTATTTTTAATTCAGTAAAAAATGCTTCTCTATATGGGGCTTCAATAGCAGCTGTGAAAAGTATAGACACAGTTAAAATTGTAGAAGACGAAATGGTTATAGATACTCTGGACAGAGATAAATTGAGAAGAGTACAAACACCTCAAGCATTTAAATATGAAATATTAGAAGAATCCTATAAATTAGTTGACAGAAATAATTCTAAAATTACAGACGAAGCATTTATAGTAGAATCTGCAGGATTTCCCGTTCATATTACAGAAAGTAGTGAGAAAAATATAAAAATAACAACTGAATTTGATTTGGAATTGGCAGAATTCTTATTAAAGAAGGAGAGCTTATGAAAATTGGAATAGGATACGATGTTCATAAACTTGTGAAAAATAGGGACCTTATAATTGGGGGAGTAAAAATAAATCACCCTAAAGGCTTAGAAGGACATTCAGACGGAGATGTTCTTATACATGCTATTATGGATGCTTTACTTGGAGCCCTAGGTAAAAACGATATAGGGACCTTATTTCCTGATACTGATTCAAAATACAAAAACATAGATAGCAAACTATTATTAAAAGAAGTTTATGAGATTGTTAAAGAATGTAATTATAAAATAGTAAACATAGATTGTATTATTGAAGCTGAAAAACCTAAAATGAGAAATCATATAAGTAAAATGAAAGAAATACTTTCGAAAATTTTATCTATTGATATTGATGACATAAATATAAAAGCAACAACTACGGAGAAACTAGGCTTCATAGGAAGAGAAGAAGGTATTGCAGCTCAATCTGCTGTACTTCTTGACAAGAATTAAAAATTTTAGTAAACTTTTATAAATGAATAAAATAGCTATGATGAGAATAGTAGATATTTCAAGTCTAAAGAGAGGAAATGATGCTGGAAATTTTCCGACCGCTGGAGTATTGAACCTAACTTTGAGCTTTCAGGCAAACCTGAACGGGTAATTACGTTAAAATATTGAGTGACTCGAAAGAGTAACTAGAGTGGTACCGCGGATATCCGCCTCTTGATTGAGGCGGTTTTTTTATACTAAAATAAAGGAGCAATATATGGGTAAAAACAAAAATTTTGTAAAAGAAATAACACCAATGGAAGAAGATTTTGCTAGATGGTATACTGACATAATAATAAAAAATGAATTAGTAGATTATTCACCGGTAAAAGGATTTATGGTAATTAGACCCTATGGATATGCTTTATGGGAAAAAATACAGGAATTCGCAGACAGAAGATTTAAAGAAACTGGACATAAAAACTGTTACTTTCCATTGCTAATACCAGAGAGTTTATTAAACAAAGAGAAAGATCACGTAGAAGGTTTTGCGCCGGAAGTTGCATGGGTAACCCATGGAGGAAGCGAAAAACTTGGAGAAAGACTTTGTATTAGACCGACATCAGAGACTATTATATGTAATATGTACAGTAAGTGGTTAAACTCTTATAGAGATTTACCATATTTATACAACCAGTGGTGCTCTGTAGTTAGGTGGGAAAAATCAACAAGACCATTTTTAAGGACCTCAGAATTTTTATGGCAGGAAGGTCATACCCTACATGAGACTAATGAGGAAGCTCAGGAAGAAACCTTGCAAATGCTAGATATTTACAGAGAAGTAGCAGAGGATCTATTAGCAATACCGGTAATAACCGGAAGAAAGAGTGAAAGTGAAAAATTTGCAGGAGCGGAGTCTACATATACTATGGAGGCAATGATGCATGATGGACAGGCACTACAGGCAGGCACTTCACACAACTTAGGTCAACACTTTACAAAAGCTTTTGATATTACTTATTTGGGTAGAGATGGGAAAGAACATTATCCTTTCCATACATCTTGGGGTATATCAACTAGGTTAATAGGTGGATTAATAATGGTTCACAGTGATAATAGGGGACTTGTACTACCACCTAAAGTAGCACCGACACAGGTTGTTATAATACCTATAGCTATGCAAAAAGAAGGAGTACTAGACAAAGCAGAGGAATTATATGACAGTCTTAAAGAAAAGGGGATAAGAGTAGAGTTAGACGACAACAGTAAGGAATCTCCTGGATGGAAATTCAATCAATATGAAATGAAAGGTTATCCTATAAGAATAGAAATTGGTCCTAGAGACATTAAAAACAATAAGGCGATAATGGTAAGAAGAGATACTTTAGATAAGGTAGAAATATCATTAGATAATTTTGAAGAAAGAATTTCTAAAGAATTAGAATCTATTCAGGAAGACTTATTTAACAAAGCTAAAAAATTTAGAGAGGAAAACACATTTAAGGTAGAATCTTACGAGGAATACAAGGATCATATCAAAGATAAAAAAGGTTTTGGAAAAGCAATGTGGTGTGGAAGTAAAGAATGTGAAGCCAAATTAAAAGAAGAGACCGGAGCTACGATTAGGTGTATACCTTTTGAACAGGAAAAAACTAGTGATAAATGTCATTTTTGTGAAAAAGAAGCAAAGCACATGGTTTATATAGCCAAGGCTTATTAGAAAAGGTGTTGTTATGAGACTAAGTAAATTTTATTTAAATATTTTAAAGGAGCTGCCTAAATCTATAGAATCAAGAAGCGGGCAGCTTCTTGTTAAACTAGGAATAATCAAAAAGCATGGGAAGGGAATTTATTTCTTTACTCCCTTTGGAATGAACATTTTAAAAAATGTAGAAAAAACTTTAACTGAAAAACTTGCATTAGAAAATTTCTCGGAAATTGATATCCCTATAATTAATCTAAAAAATAACTTTGGTGATTCAGAATACTTTTCATCAAAAGACATTGATGGTAAATACTATTTGACTACCGGTCCGAACTCTTTTATTTATGAGGATTATCTGAAAAGTACAGTAAATTCTTATAAAGATTTGCCCGTAGAGTGCTATTATATTTCAAAAAAAGCTTACAATGACAACAAATCTAATTTAGAGTTAATCAATCCAATTTCATCAAAAAAATTCAAGAGTATATCTGCATTAACGGAAGAACAGTACATTGAACGAGTAGATAAATATTTACAAGATACTGTTGACTTAATAAAAAAATTCGGTATAGATATACAAAAGATCAATAAATTTGAAGAATCAAAAGGAATTTTTTATGCCTGGATAGATAATAGAGGTAAAGAAAAATCTCTTTACTGTAGTAAATGTGATAGATATTACGACGTTAACTTCATGGAAATTAGCGATCCAGATAAGCATATAGAAGAAGAAAAAGAAATTGAAAAATTTAAGACTCCTAATATTAAGACTATAGAAGAACTACAAAAATTTACAGGTGCGGATGTAAAAAAGCTTTTAAAGGCTGTACTGGTAAAAATTTTAGACAAAAATTATGCAATTTTTATAAGAGGAGATCGAGAACTAAGTAATAAAAAACTAGCTAATTTGTTAAAAACTGATGAAAACCTTATTAAACAGGCTTCAGAATCAGACTTACATAAAATGAATACTGTAGGAGGATTTGTCGGCCCAATCGGTCTCGAAAACTGTGATATAATTGTAGATAACGAAGTTAAAAATATTAACAACGGGATATCTGGCGCTAACGAGTTGGATTATCACATAAAAAATATTAATTATAGTAGAGATTTTGAAAAATGTATAACCGGAGATATTGTTAAGGCTGGGGTAGAGGATGCATGTCCAAAATGCGGTGAAAGTTTAGATTTATGTAATTATTTTAAAATTGGAGAATATAAAGATAATACAGAATTATCCAGCGAAGACAAGGAAATTAAATATATAAATAACCAAAGTAAAGAAAAGATTATCAATAAGATAGAAAATACAATAGATATATTTAAAATCATAGGAGTTTCACTGGAAATTGACGGTGAAAATTTAAAACAATTATTACCCTGGGATATAAGCATTTTGATTTTAAAACCTGATGATGAAAATAGTTTTTCTCTAGGAGAAAAAATTTATGGACAGCTACTAAAAAAGGGAAAAAAACCCCTTTTAGATGATAGGAATATAAAGATAGGACAAAAGTTTAAAGAAAATGAGATATTAGGATTTGAAGAAACTATTGTAATTGGTAGAAAAGCCAAAGAAGGCATTGTAGAGTATCAAAACAATAAAAAAAGTGGAAAACTAGAAATTACGATAGATTACTTAGATAAATTATAATCAAAATTAAGAAAAAAACATTAAAATTAAATACAATTATATGATATAATTTTCATACTAATGTAAAGGAGAGTTATATGAAAAACAAAGCATTAATTGTCTTACTAGTTATCATACTCGTTATATTTTCCGGTTGTTCTAAGGGCGAAGTCGTAGAAGAACCCGAGGAAGAAACAACAACATCGCCAGCCATCGAAGATGGAGATGAGGAACCAGAAGAGGTTGAAGAAGAATTATCAGAAGAAGAGAAAGCACAAATTGCATACGATGAATATTTGAAAGAATTAGAAAGTACTGAAAAAGAAAGAAAAGAATCTCTTGGTGAATTTTACATAGAATTACCTGAAATGACCTTTGAAGAATTTAAAAACAAGGATAGTTCTAAGGAAAAAGTTGAAGCAAAAGGCTTATTTATGACTGGAAGTTCAGCTGGAATGAGTTTAGATGAAGAAGACATTCAAAACTATGCTGCTTATGTAAAGGCATTAAAAGAAGGTAATCAAGATAAAATAAATGAGCTCTTACCAGTCATAGACGGTATAAATAGATTTGAGAGAGCTGTGGCCTTAGCTTTAGAAACTGAAGTTAATGCCTTAGTAATAGATGTAAAAGATGATAGCGGTCTTATGACCTATGAAAGTAATTTAGATATAGTACAAGAAGTTAACGGGAACAGAGGCGTTCGAATAAATGATGTAAAAGCAATGTTAGAAAAGTTAAAAGATTACGACATATATACTATAGCAAGAATAGTAACTTTTAAAGATGAAAACTTTGCAGTCCAAAAACCAGACCATTCTATCCAGCTTAAAAATGGTGGAGTCTGGAAAGATTACAGCGGGACTTCTTGGGTTAATCCTTTTGATGAGTACGTATGGGATTATAACATAGCTATAGCAAGAGAAGCTGCATTAAAAGGATTCGATGAAATACAGTTCGACTACGTTAGATTTCCTGATAATGCAATAGTATATAATCCTATAACACATTTTCCAGGTAGAAACGACAGAGAAAAGGATGAAGCTATCGGAGATTTTTTAGAGTACGCAGAATCTGAATTGGAAAAATATAATGTATTTACAGCAGCAGATGTTTTTGGTCTAATAACTAGAACATGGGATGATTGGCCTGAAGACATAGGACAGAGCTGGATTGAAATGGCACCCTATGTAGATTACATGTGTCCTATGGTTTATCCAAGCCACTACGGAGAATGGTGGTATGGATATGAAGTTCCTGATGCACATCCCTACGGAGTTTTAAAGGGGTCTATGAAAGAAGCTATAGAGAAAAATGCTGCTATAGAAAGTGATACTATTATAAGACCTTGGATCCAAGGATTTACTGCAGGATGGATAGAAGGACATATTTTCTATAGTCCTACAAAAATAAGGGACCAGATATTAGCATCCAAAGAATTAGGAATTAATGAGTATTTGATATGGGATCCGGGCAATACATACGACCCTAGGATATTTTTTCCTTCAGAAGAAGAAAAAGCAACAACCTACCCATTAGATACAGGAGATAAAGACCTGGTTGGAAGAACACCATCGGATGCCGTTACTGATTATTTAAGTGCTGAAAGAAATAACATGATAAGCAGGGTTTACCTACTTACGCCTATTAAGGATAGGGTACATAATTTTAAGGAATTTTATAAAAAATTCACTAGTGAAGAAAATACTCTTATAAGTTATGAAGTTTTAGATTATGAAATTTACGAAGAAGGAAAGGCAAAAGTAAACCTATCTTATAAATATGAAATAGTAAATGAAAATGAAGAAATAGAAGAATACATAGAAAATTCCGGTGATACCTGGGAAACAATAAAAGAAAAAGGTGTCTGGAAGGTTAGAAGAAATATAGAAAATAATGTTGAATCAGAAGAAGAAACTGCAGTTGAGTAAACTGCAGTTTTATTTTTTTGAACTATACAAGACTGTATATGTATTCATATAAAAAACAAGCGTATACTAATTGAAAACAAAACTCTTGATTTAATAAATTTTTGTGATATAATTGCAAAATAATAAAAAAAATCAGGAGGGCGAGATGTCAAATATAAGATTAGGTATTTTAGGAGCTACTGGTGTAGTTGGCAGTGAAATGATGAATATAATACAGGAGAAAGATATAAAATTTAAAAGTATAAAATTATTAGCTAGTGAAAAAAGTGCTGGTCAAGTAGTTAGATACAACAATGAAGATATAATAATAGAAGAAGTAACTAAAAAATCTTTTAATGACATAGATATACTCCTAGTTGCTGTAAGTAGTAGCATAAGTAAAAAATTCACTCCTATCGCTGTAGAAAAGGGTGTAACAGTAATAGACAATAGTAGTGCCTATAGATTAGATGATAATGTACCTTTAGTAGTTCCTGAAGTAAATTCAGAAGATATTGACAATCACAGTGGAATTATTTCTAATCCGAACTGTTCAACTATAATTGCTGTAACAGCATTAAATAAGTTAAATGAATATGCTGAAATAGAAAGAATGATTGTATCTACCTATCAGGCAGTATCTGGAGCAGGTGCAAAAGGATTGGAAGAATTAAAGGATCAAGTAAATAAACTTGAAAATAATGAAGAAATTAAAAGTGAAGCTTTTCAATATCAGATAGCATATAACCTAATACCTCATATAGGACCATTTAATGAAGTAGGGTATTCAGAAGAAGAGATGAAGCTTCAAAATGAAGGAAGAAAGATATTTCATAAGCCTAATTTAAAAGTCAACTGTACATGCGTAAGAGTACCGGTTTACAGAAGTCACTCTGAGTCGATTACTATAGAAACAAAAAAAGATCTAACAGTAGAAAAAGCAAGAGAAATTTTATCAAAATCACCAGGGGTTAAACTAGTGGATGATCCATCAAACAGCAAGTATCCTATGCCTTTAGATACATCAAATCAAGACTTAATATTTGTTGGAAGAGTAAGAAAGGATATCAGTTCAGAAGATAATAAATCATTAACCTTATGGTGTTGTGGTGATCAAATTAGGAAAGGTGCTGCAACTAATGCAGTTCAAATTTTAGAAAAAGTTATAGAAAAAAAAGCTTATAGAAATTAAAAAACAATTGACTTTTATAAAAAATCAAGCTATAATGATATACAATATCAATGAATAAGGAAAGTAGTATATATCGAAGATACAGAGAGAGTATTATAGGCTGGAAGATACTTATTTGAGTTATATACGAAGTGCCCTTAGGAGATGCAGGTCGATAAGTAGGCTGAGCCGGAATCCACCGTTATAAGGGTCAAGTATGATTGTACTTAAAGTAGGGTGTAAACCAATTAGAGTGGAACAGCGGATAATCTCCGTCTCTTGTAAGAGGCGGAGTTTTTGTAGTTTACAAATAAGGAGAAAAAAATGAATTTTATCAAAAAATTAAATTATAATTTAAATAGAGCATTAATAGTAGATCCTGCAGCAAGAAATAAGATTGAAGTTTTGCTTCTTTACCCACATATAAAGGCATTAATTATTCATAGTTTCACAAATTTTTTATATAAAAAGAAGTTATACTTTTTAGCAAGATTAATTTCGAATTTTGGAAGATTTTTAACTAGTATAGAAATTCATCCAGGAGCTACCATAAAAGAAGGTCTTTTTATTGATCATGGGATAGGTGTTGTGATAGGAGAAACTGCTGTTGTAGGAAAAAACGTTCATATGTATCACGGAGTTACTTTAGGGGGTACAGGAAAGGCTAAAGGCAAGAGACATCCAACAGTGGAAGACAATGTAGTAATAGGAGCTGGGGCTATATTACTTGGAGATATAGTAATTAGAGAAGGGACAAAAGTTGGTGCTAATGCAGTAGTATTAGAAAGCACAAATCCTCATACTACAGTAGTTGGTGTTAAAGCAAAGGAAGTAGTAAAAAAAGGATAATAATAGGTTTCCTATCATTATCCTTTTTATTAAACAATCTTATTTTTTAATACACCTAGTTTTTCAA
>DPPH01000217.1:0-31071 GCA_003539375.1 Clostridiales bacterium | reverse complement strand
AATTCCAACTCCAGATGGAGTTCCCGTCAATATAATATCTCCTGGATAAAGAGTCATACCTTTAGAGAGATCGCTTATTAGATATGGAATATCAAATATCATATGGGAAGTAAAAGCTGATTGTCTAAGTTCACTATTAACAAAGCACTCAAGTTTTAAATCAAAAGGCATAGGTAGTGAAGATTTATGTAAAATATAAGGACCTATTGGGCTAAAATTGTCTAAAGATTTTCCCTTAAACCATTGGATATGACCGGTTTGCAAATCTCTTGCAGATAAATCATTTGCAATAGTATATCCAAAAATATATTTTTCTACATCTTCTTTACCTACATCCTTACATTTTTCTCCTATAATTACTGCAAGTTCTACTTCATAATCAACTTCTTTTGTTGCATTCCAAGGTATTTTAACATCTTCTCCAGGACCAACAGTAGGATGAGAAGTTTTACTAAAGTAAATAGGTTTTGAAGGTATATCACCTTTTAATTCTTTAATAGAATTCACCTCATTTACATGTTCAGAGTAATTTTTACCTACGCATAGTAAATTTCGTCTTGTATAAGGTATTGGTGATAGTATTGTTGCTTCGCTAAGAGAAATTTTATTAAAATCTCCATCTTTAATAATTTTTATTATTTCACTAATCACATCGTCATTAGAC
The DNA here is from genome assembly GCA_003539375.1 of Clostridiales bacterium. GTDB lineage: Bacteria > Bacillota > Clostridia > Tissierellales > Dethiosulfatibacteraceae > UBA8670. Next base: position 30,407 of record DPPH01000217.1, on the reverse strand, counting down.
ATTTGTATAAATTTATTCATGTCTTTGGGAGACTTTATACCAACCTTATTGAAAATTTCATCTGCGGGTATTATACTTTTTTCATCCTGGGATAAAAACCCAATTTTTTCTATATCGTTATAACTATAATTTAATATATACATTTAATCCCTCCTTTAATAAATAATTATATCATAATAAATTATTTCTTTAAATAATCATATATATTTAATATAATAATTAAAGATGGGTAAATAATAATTGTATGATAATTTATGAAATGAGGGATACTATGATTAAAAATTGGGATGAATTCTTAATTCCATATGAACAAGCAGTAGAAGAATTGAAAGTTAAGTTTAAAAGTATTAGAAAAGAATTTAGAGATATGAATGAATATTCCCCGATAGAATTTGTAACTGGAAGGGTTAAAGAAATATCTAATATAATTGAAAAATCAAGGATGAAAAAAGTAGATATTGAAGAGATAGAAGACATAGCAGGAATCCGTATAATTTGTCAATTAGTGACGGATATACCTGAAGTTGTAAAAATTATCAAAAATAGAGATGGAAAAGATTTGAAAATCATAGAAGAAAGAGATTATATAAGAAACCAAAAAGAAAGCGGATATAGAAGTTATCATGTTATCATTAGTTATCCCGTACATACTGCCTTTGGGGAAAAAGCGATATTAGGAGAAATTCAGATTAGAACCTTGGCAATGAATTTTTGGGCAACTATAGAACATTCAATAAACTATAAATTCGATAAAAATATTCCTAAAGATTTAAGGAAAAGATTAAAAAATGCTGCTGAAGCTGCAAATAAATTGGATGAAGAGATGTCCAAAATCAAACATGAAATAATTGATGCTCAGGAAATATTCATGATTAGATCTTCGTTAATAGCAAAAATACTAAAAAAAATACAGTTTTTATATTTCAGTGGAAATATAGAAAAAGAAAAATTAAAAAAACTACAAGAGGAGTTCTATCTATATAGAGAAAATGGATCTATAGAAGACTTGAGAAACCTTAATAGAAGATTAGAAGAATTAAACCAAAAATATTACATAAATGACTAGGAGGAAGAGATGATAAATAAAAAAATTATAGAAAATGTTATAGAAGCAGCTCTAAGTACAGGAGGAGATTTTGCAGAAATATTTATTGAAGATAAAAAAGGTATTGGAATAAATATGATCTCTGGGAAAACTGAAAATATAATGTCTGGTAGAGACTACGGAATTGGTATTAGAATATTTAAAGATTTTAACAGTGTTTATGCCTATACTAATAAAAGCGATGAAAGCACTTTAATACAAACAGCAAAAAAGGCATCTAAGGCATTATTAGGAGAAAATATTATTAGTAGGTCATTAATTAATAATATGAAGATTGAACAAAATCATAAAATAGAAATTAAGCCATCAGAAATTCCTACAAAGAAGAAAATTGAAGCTATGAGAAGAGCATATGAAAGTGCAAAAGGATTTGATGATATAATCTCTCAGGTAACTGTAAATTATCAAGATTACAATCAAAAAATTGCTGTTGCTAACTCTGAAGGTATATATGTAGAAGATGAAAGAACTAGAACTAGGTTAGCAATAGGTGCAGTTGCAACTAGAGATGGGGAAATGCAGTCGGGATCATCTTCGCCGGGAGCCCAACAAGGATTTGAGTTTATAGAAAATCTTGATTTAGAATGGCATGGTAAAGAAGCTGCAAGAATAGCAAAAACCATGGTAGAAGCAGACTATAGTCCATCTGGGAAAATGCCGGTGATAATACATAACGGATTTGGAGGAGTTATCTTTCATGAAGCTTGTGGTCACGGTCTAGAAGCTACTTCAGTAGCAAAAAATAATTCAGTTTTCGCAGAAAAGATTGGTGAGAAAGTAGCATCAGATATAGTCACAGCCGTAGATGATGGTACAATTCCTAATGAATGGGGTTCTTCAAATATTGATGATGAAGGAAATCCTACACAAAAAAATATTTTGATAGAAAACGGAGTATTAAAAGGATATATGATAGATAAGTTGAATGGTAGAAGAATGAATATGAAAGCTACAGGATCTTCTAGAAGACAATCCTACAAATATCCACCAACTTCAAGAATGACTAATACCTTTATTGCTTCAGGCAAATCAAATTTTGATGAGATTATTTCTAGTACAGAAAAAGGTCTATTCGCAAAATATATGGGTGGAGGTTCTGTTAATCCAGCTACAGGAGAGTTTAACTTCGCGGTAATGGAAGGATACCTGGTAGAAAATGGTAAAATAATAAAACCTGTAAGAGGTGCTACATTAATAGGTAAAGGTATAAATATATTAAAGAAAATCGATATGGTTGGAGATAATTTATCTTTTGGACAGGGAATGTGTGGCTCTTCAAGTGGTTCCGTGCCGGCAAATGTTGGACAGCCAACTATAAGAGTTTCCGAAATAACTGTAGGAGGTAGAGAGTAATGAGAGACTTTAATGAATTAAAAACAAAAATATATAATAAGGCAAAGGAAATTGGGATTAAAGACTTAGAAATTTACTACTCTCAAGGAAGAGATCTTAATATAAAAGTATTTGAAAAAGAAATAGACGGATATAAACTAGCAGAGTCTGAAGGACTCGCTTTAAGGGGTAAATATAAGGATGAAATGGGTTATTCTTATACAGAAAAAGTAGACGAAACATCTATTGATTTTTTAATTGAAAATCTAATAGAAAATGCTAAAAATATTGAACGAGAAGACAAAGAAGAAATATTTGAAGGAGTAAAAGAGTACAAAGAAGTAAATAACTTTAATAGCAGTTTAGAAAAAGTAGAAGAAATCGAAAAAATAAATTTTGTCAAAAACCTTGAAGAAGAAGCTTTAAAAATTGATGAGAGAATTAAATCTATACAAGATTGTGTTTATGGTGATGGATTCAGTGAAACAGTTATATCCAATACAAAAGGGTTGGATTTACAAGATAAATCAAATTTAGCTTATACCTACATTGGTGTAGTGGCAAAAGAAGGAGAAGATATACAAAGTGGATTTGCATACAAAGTTACAAATGATTTTAATGAGTTGGACTATAAAGTTATTGCAAAAGAAGCTGTAGAAGAAGCTATTTCAAAATTAGGAGCAAAAAGTATTAAGTCAGGAAAATACCCAATAATAATGAGGAATAATGCAGCATCAGATATTATTGAAGCTTTTGCTTCTATTTTCTCAGCGGAAAGAGTTCAAAAAAACCTATCTTTATTAAAAGGAAAGCTAAATGAAAAAGTTGGTTCAGAAAAAATAACTCTAGTTGATGATCCATATATGAAGAAAGGTTATGCTTCTTCAGCTTTTGACAGTGAAGGTGTACCTACCTTTAAAAAAAATATTATAGAAAATGGAGTATTAAATACCTATTTGCACAATTTGAAAACGGCACTGAAGGATGGCATAGATAGTACGGGAAATGCAAGCAGAAGCTCATATAAGTCTTCTATAGGTATTTCACCTACCAACATGTATATAAAACCAGGAGATAAAAGTTTAAAGGAATTAATGGTTGAAATGGAAGAAGGAATAATGATAACAGATGTGCAAGGTCTTCATGCAGGACTAAATCCGATATCAGGGGACTTTTCACTGTCAGCTCAAGGATATAAAATTGAAAAAGGGAAGATAATGTTTCCTGTAAATCAAATAACCATATCAGGAAATTTTTTAGACATGATGAAAGATATAATCGAAATTGGAGATGATTTAAAATTTGGATTACCTTCAAGTGCTTATATTGGATCACCTTCTATAAGGATAAAAAGCTTAGATGTAGCTGGAGAATAGAAATATAAACTTGACACTGTTGTAATAATCAAGTATACTTGTATTAGATGATAATGGTTATCAATTATCATCTAATACTTTTTTTGAGGAGACACTTTATGATTAATTACATAATAGGTGCTTTGGTTTTAATACCAGCGGCTTATATTGTTTATAAAAAACTTAAAGATATAAAAACCGGAGAAAACACTTGTTCATCTGGTGGTGGATGCAGTAGTTGTGCTTTTAATTCTCAATGTGGAACTGAAAAGATTAATTAAAAAAATTTAATTGATCATCTATATAAGGTTCGATACATTTAGGAGAATCATTTAGTGTGCTGTTAACATAGGTAGAAACCTGATATTTATTAAAAAAATTATCCGAGAATGGCTTAAACAAACTAAAATTATTAAAAGATTTTAGATTTTGGGACAGCCATTCTTTTTCATTTGGAGTCTTTTTTATAACGGGCATGCGATTGTGGATAGTTTCTACTAAAGGTGATGGTTCAGTAGTTAAAATACTGCAGTATTCTACGTTTTTTAATTTTGTATATAATCCTAGAAAATAAAACATAGAAAAATCTTCAAAAGCAAATAGAAAAGGTGTTTTTTTATTTTTGTCTTTTTTCCATTCATAAAAACCATTGGATAATATTAGACAGGGTTTAAATTTTGTTATTATACTGTACTTCTTATCTATAATACTTTCTGATTTTGTATTTATCATGGTGAAATTTGAATAAGGAACACCCCAATTATATTTTTTGACTTTTACTTTTTGATTATCTTCAGTTAAACCGTATACAGATTGAGAGGGACCAATATTAAAACTTGGACTGTAATCCTTTATCTCTTCAGTATTTATATTGCCCCACTGTTTTTCCAATTCTTCTAATATTTTACTTAAATCATATGATAATAAATACCTACCGCACATATTACCCTCCTTCAATCCTATCATAACAAAAATTAATTTTAATATAAAGAAAAATAATTAATAGCATTTGACAAAAACCTTAAAAAATATTATTATTGAATTGAGCATATGCACGAAATAAAGAGGTGATATGATGCCTAGACCAAAAAAATTTAGAAAAGTTGAATTCATACCGGAAAATTTAGAATTTAGGCCCGTTAATGAAACTAATAGTGTTAATTTCATAAGTATAGTTGAGTTAGAAGCTATAAGATTATCTGACCTTGAAGAATTAGACCAGAGTCAAGCAGCAGAGAGAATGAAAGTATCAAGAGGAACTTATCAAAGGATACTGACTTCAGGTAGAAAAAAATTAACGGATGCTTTAGTAAAGGGTAAAAAGATTAAAATCAGCGGAGGTAATTACGTATTTAACTGCGGGAGCAGTACCTGTACTCAGAAATGTGATAAATACCAAGGCGACAAATGTCTCAGATGGCATGCAAAAAAAATTAAAAACAACGAGGAGGATTTAATAATGAAAATAGCAGTACCTGCAAAGGAAAGAAGCCTTAATAGTAAGGTAGAAGATGTATTTGGCAGAACACAGTTTTTTGTAGTAGTAGATGTAGAAACGAAAGAGTTCGATGTAGTTGAAAATGATGGTGCTTCAGCATCTGGAGGAGCTGGTATTACGGCAGCACAATGTGTAGCTGATAGTGGAGCTGATGCAGTTGTAACTTATCAATGCGGTAAAAATGCAGCAGATGTACTTGATGCAGCAAATATAAAAATATTTAAAGCTGAAGATTTAACAGTAGAGGAGATTATTGATAAATATAATAAAGGAGAATTAAAAGAGCTTGAAGAAGTACATTCAGGTTTTCATAAACACGGAGGAAGATAATGAAAATATCAGTATTAAGTGGTAAAGGCGGTACAGGTAAAACATTTTTATCCGTTAATTTAGCACAAGTTGCAAAGGACAGTGTATATATAGATTGTGACGTCGAAGAGCCTAATGGTAATCTTTTTCTAAAGGTACCGAATCCTAAAATTGATATGGTAGACGTTCTTGTACCAGTAGTGGACCAAGACAAATGTAATGGATGTAAGGAGTGCGTTGAATTTTGCCAGTTTAATGCTCTTGCATATGTAGGAGGAGAATTAAAAATATTTAATGAATTATGTCACTCCTGTGGTGGATGTACTTTATTATGTCCGCAAAAGGCACTTAAAGAAGTAGAAAGAAACATTGGGAAGGTAGAATCAGGTTTTTCTAATGAAATAAAAGTTAAATCTGGCGAACTAAACATCGGTGAAGCAACAGGAGTTCCAATTATTGAGAAGCTATTGGAGGATATGGATTCCCATAAAAACAATATAGTTGATTGTCCTCCAGGAAGTTCATGTCAGGTAATGGAAAGCATTAAAGGTAGTGATTATTGTTTGCTGGTTATTGAACCAACTAAATTTGGTATTCATAATATTAATTTAGTATATCAACTTGTAAAATTGTTTGATATACCCTATGGAGCTGTAATTAACAAAGATATGGGTGATTCTAAGGTGGCTGAAGAATTTTGCAAAAAAAACAATATTAATCTTTTAGATAAGATTCCATATAATGAAGAAATAGGTAAATTAAATTCAAATGGTTATATTGTAGCAAAAGAAAATGAAGATTTCAGAAAAATTTTTGAAAATATCCTCGGTAAAATACAAGAGGAGGTACAGCAATGAAACAGTTGGTTATTTTAAGTGGAAAGGGTGGCACGGGAAAAACAACTCTAGCAGTATCCCTTATAAAGTTGGCAAAAAATAAAATGTTTGCCGATTGTGATGTTGATGCCCCAAATGTAAAATTAATATTTGAAGACTCCGAAATCATAGAAGAAAAACCCTATTACGGATTAAAAAAAGCATTTAAATACGACGATATCTGTATTGACTGCGGAAGATGTGAGGAACTTTGTAGATTCAATGCTATAAAAGATGGCGTAGTAAACATTAATTATTGTGAAGGATGCGGAGTATGTGAAAGATTTTGTCCAGTTACAGATGAAAAAGGACGTAAAGCAATTAGGATGGAAGATGATGCTTCAGGGACTACAAGAATAGAAAAATTAAATAATGAAATATTTTCTAATGCAAATCTAAAAATTGGAAATGGTGCATCAGGAAAATTAGTAACTGAAGTAAGAAAAAATATGTATAAGTTAAAAACAGATGAAGAATTGGCTATTATTGATGGTTCTCCTGGAATAGGATGTCCGGTTATAGCTTCTCTAACAGGGATACAGTATTGTGTACTAGTTGCGGAACCTTCAGTATCAGGAATTCACGATATGGTAAGAATTTACGAAACATCAAAAAACTTCAACGCTGAATGTTTTATAGTTATAAATAAATATGACAACAACTTAGAAAAAACAACAGAAATAGAAGAAATCGCCAAAGAAAAAGGCCTGGAAATAATAGGCAGGATACCCTTTGATAAAAAGGTTGTAGAATCTACAAACAAAGGTGTATCAATAGTAGATATGCCTGATACTAAGGCATCTATTGAAATAAACAAAATTTGGAAAATATTAGCTAAACGAATGGATCTTATAAACTAATAAAATTAAAATGGGAGGATTAATAATGAAAAAAATAGCAATAGCATCAGAAGGTGAAAAGGTATCTCAACATTTTGGATACTGCGAAGGTTTTAAAATAGCTGAGATAGAAGACAACACAGTAGTAGGCGAAGCTTATTTGAAAAATCCAGGTCATAAACCAGGGTTGCTGCCTAAACTGCTAGCTGAAAAAGGAGTAGATCTTGTAATATCAGGAGGAATGGGTGGAAATGCAATATCCATTTTTAATGAAAATAACATCGATGTGATAACTGGAGCATCTGGAAAAATAAGTAGGGTAATCAGTGATTATATTTCAGGAGATTTAACGTCGGGAAATAGTGCTTGTAAAGAACATGCTCATCACGGCGAAGGTATGCACAACCATTAGAGAGATAAACTTGACAAATTTTAAAATCTGTTACATTATAAAGTAACAGATTTTTTAATGGAGAGATTTATGAATTTAATAAATAAAGAGAGAGTTATAATAGCAGGAGGAGGAGCTTCAGGCCTTGTAGCAGCAATTACAGCTGCAAGAAGAGGATTTGAGGTATTAATTCTGGAAAAACAGGATAGAGTAGGTAAGAAAATTTTAGCAACTGGAAACGGAAGATGCAATTATACGAATATAAATATATCTGGATATAACTTTTACGGCAAGAATAGAGAAATTATTGAAAATGTTGTAAAGGAATTTCCACCGGAAAGGATAGTTGGTTTTTTTAAAGAACTAGGAATTCAGGAATATATTGATAATACAGGCAAAATTTATCCTAACTCCCTTCAATCCTCAAGTATCTTAGATGTATTAAGATTGGAGTGTAGGTATCTTGGAGTTAAAGAGATATGCACCAGTGAAGTAAAAGAAATTATAAAGAAAAATGATTCTTTTATCATAAAAACTACAGATAAAACTTATACTTGTGATAAAGTTATTGCTGCTTTTGGAGGACGAGCAAGTCCTCAGTTATGTTCCAGTGGTAGTGGTTATCCTATATTGGAATCTTTAGGACATAGTGTGAACCATATATTTCCTGGGCTAGTACAATTAAAACTTGATTCTAATTATCTTAAAAGAATTTCAGGAATAAAGGTTGAAGGAAACATAACGGCATATTCTGATGGTACCGAAATAAAAAAAGACTCGGGAGAAATATTATTCACAAACTACGGTATATCTGGGCCACCAATACTGCAGCTAAGCAGACATTGTGTAGACAGCATAGAAAAAAATAGGGATGTTGTTATTAGCTTGGATATATTTCCAAAATATGAAAAAAACGAATTATTTGCTTTGATTGAAAATAGATTTGTGAAAATGAAATATAAGACTATAAGAGAATCTTTTATTGGACTTATACATAAAACTCTAGTAGACGTAGTTTTAATGGAAGCTGGAATAAAAGATAAGGATTTACCTGGCACAAAGTTCAGAACTAAAGAAATATATAGAATCGTCAATGTATTAAAAGATTGGAAATTCAAGGTTTTAGGTCCGTATTATTGGGAACATGCCCAAGTAACAGCAGGAGGGATAGATACTAGAGACATCCATCCTAGTACTATGGAATCAAAGCTTATTAAAGGGTTGTATATTATAGGTGAAATAATGGATGTAGATGGAGATTGTGGAGGTTATAATCTTCACTGGGCCTGGTCTACAGGTTATGCTGCAGGTAGGAGCTTATAAGCTCCTATTTTCTTGTAAAAAAACATTAAAAATGATAAAATAAAGTTTGTGATAAAATAGGTTAAACATAATAATTTAAATAGATAGGTGGTTTTATGAAAAATATTTTCGAAAAGATTTTTGGATCATATAGCGAAAGAGAAATAAAAAGAATCGATTCTATAGTAGACAGTATAGAAGATTTAGAAGAGAAAACATCTACATTAGATGACAGCGAATTAAAAAATAAAACATTAGAATTTAAAGAACGACTTAAAAAAGGTGAAAAATTGGATGATATTCTGCCTGAAGCATATGCAGTTGTAAGAGAAGCTTCCAAAAGAGTATTAGGTATGCGCCATTTTAGAGTGCAGTTAATAGGTGGAGTTATATTACACCAGGGTAGAATATCAGAAATGAAGACAGGAGAAGGTAAAACTTTAGCAGCGACACTTCCTGTATATTTAAATGCTTTAGAAGAAAAAGGTGTTCATGTAGTCACAGTTAATGATTACCTTGCTAAAAGAGATAGAGACTGGATGGGTAAAATATACAATTTCTTAGGATTATCAGTCGGATGTTTGATACACGGTATTACAAAAGAAGAAAGAAAAGAAGCATACAAATCGGACATTACTTACGGAACCAACAATGAGTTTGGATTTGACTATTTAAGAGATAATATGGTTATAAGAAAAGAAGACATGGTTCAGAGAGATTTAAATTACTGTATCATTGACGAGGTTGACAGTATACTTATTGATGAAGCCAGAACACCACTAATTATATCAGGACAGGGTGATGAAAATACTCATTTATACTTTCAAGCAAACTCTTTTGCCAAAACATTAAAGGGAAGAAAAAAAGACCCTGATGAAAAAATAGGCAAAATGGATATAATCATGGGAGAAGGATATAAGGAAGAAACAGTAGATTTTATAGTTGATGAGAAGGGAAAAAATGTAACCCTTACAGAAAAAGGTGTAAACAAGGCCGAAAAATACTTTAATATAGAAAATTTAGCAGATCAAGAAAATATGGAATTGACTCACCATATTAATGCAGCCCTAAAAGCTCAACATATAATGAAAAGAGATTCTGATTATATAGTTAAAGATGGTGAAGTAATTATAGTAGACCAATTTACCGGTAGATTAATGCACGGTAGAAGGTATTCAAACGGACTGCATCAAGCAATAGAAGCAAAAGAAGGATTAGATATTAGAAGAGAATCTAAAACCCTGGCTACAATAACCTATCAGAACTTTTTCAGGATGTACAATAAATTATCAGGTATGACTGGAACGGCAAAGACGGAAGAAAATGAGTTTAGAGAAATATACGGAACTGACGTTGTAGAGATACCAACAAACAAACCGGTAGTAAGAGAAGATAATCCAGATGTTATATATAAAAACGAAATAGGAAAATACAATGCAGTAATAGAAGAAATAATTGAAAGAAATAAGAAAGGCCAACCGGTACTTGTAGGTACAGTTTCTATTGAAAGGTCTGAATTATTGAGTAAGCTATTAACTAAAAAAGGTGTTAAACACGAAGTGTTAAATGCTAAAAATCATGAGAAAGAAGCGGAAATAGTAGCCCAAGCTGGTAGATATAAATCGGTCACAATAGCTACAAACATGGCTGGTAGAGGTACAGACATCGTTTTAGGTGGAAATCCTGAACATATAGCTAAAACAAAATTAAAAGATAAGGTATCAGAAGAAATAGCAGCTCAGGCTGATGGCTTCGATGATACTGACGATCCAGATGTAATAAGTGCTAGGAAAATTTATAAAAATCTTTTAGATAAAGCAAAAGAAGATTTAAAAGATGAAAATAAAAAAGTTATTGAAGCTGGTGGATTAGCAATTATTGGTACAGAAAGACATGAATCAAGAAGAATAGATAATCAGCTAAGAGGTAGAGCAGGGAGACAGGGAGATCCCGGTACTTCAAGATTTTATATATCCCTGGAAGATGACCTTATGAGACTTTTTGCTGGTGATAAGGTAAAAGCTATAGTCGATACTTTAGGATTACCTGAAGATGAGCCTTTAGAACACAATATGCTTACAAAGTCTATAGAAACAGCCCAAGGAAGAGTAGAAGGAAGAAACTTTAACATAAGAAAACACGTACTTCAGTATGATAATGTAATGAATAGACAGAGAGAAGTAATCTATTCTGAAAGACAAAAAGTACTTATGGGAGAGGATTTAAGAGATTACATATTTTCAATGATCGAAGAAATTGTAGATGAAAATATGGTTGTATTTACTGTGGATAAATACCCTGAAAATTGGGACATTGAAGGCTATGAAAGATTTTTAAGCAGTTTGATTAATTCAAATGTTAAACTTAAGATTGAAGATATAGAATCATTAACTAAAGAAAAATTAAGAGAAATCACCCTAAATCTAATAGAAAAAATCTATGAAAGAAAAGAAGAAGAATTCCAACCTGAAAGATTTAGAGAAATAGAGAGAGTAGTCTTGTTAAAAACTGTTGATAGTAAGTGGATTGATCATATAGATGCGATGGATCAATTAAGACAGGGAATAAGTTTGAGAGCAATGGGCAATGAAGATCCTGTAAGAGCTTATACAAAAGAAGGCTTTGAAATGTTTGAAGGATTGATTTCAAGTATAAAAGAAGATACCGTAAAAATATTATTAAGGATACAGGAAAAAGAAACTATAAAAAGAAAGAGCGTTGCAAAAGTTACAGGTACAAATAAAGACGGTGCAGAATCTAAACAACAAACAGTAGTAAAAGGTGAAAAAGTTGGAAGAAATGACCCATGTCCTTGTGGTAGCGGTAAAAAATATAAAAAATGTTGTGGGAGATGATAGTATGGATTTAAATGATATTAAAGGAAAAATAACAGAATATAATAAAAAAATACAAGAAATAGGTGTTTCTCTTTGACTTATCAAAACTAACTGAAGAAAAAGAGAAACTCCATAAAAAAATGCAGGAAAAAGGTTTTTGGGATGATCCTGAAAAAGCAAAAAATATATCTACAAAAGCAAATTTAATAGATACTAAAATTAAAAAATACAAGGATATAAAAAATAACATAGAAGATTTAGAAGTTTTGCTACAGCTTACTGAAGAAGAAAATGACAGTAGCCAAATCAAAGAGTTAGCAAATATGGTTGATAGTTTAGAAAAAGAAATTGAAAAATTTAGACTTGAAACTCTATTGAGTGGAGAGTATGATTCTAACAATTGTATTTTGTCCATACATGCTGGAGCTGGAGGAACAGAAGCTCAGGATTGGACTGACATGCTGTTAAGGATGTATACAAGATGGGCTGAAAATAAAAATTATAAAGTAGATATACTAGATTATTTATCGGGAAATGAAGCAGGGGTAAAAAGCGTCACTCTATTAATTAAAGGAGAAAATGCTTACGGTTATCTTAAAGCTGAAAAAGGGGTTCATAGACTTGTAAGAATATCACCTTTTGATTCTTCAAATAGAAGACACACCTCTTTTGCATCTGTAGATGTGGTACCGGAACTTGATGAAATTCCTGATATAGAAATTGATCCATCTAATTTAAAAATAGACACCTACAGAGCTAGCGGCGCAGGAGGTCAGCATGTAAATACAACTGATTCTGCTGTAAGAATAACACACATACCTACAGGAGTTGTTGTAACTTGTCAAAATGAAAGGTCTCAAATAAAAAATAGAGAAACAGCAATGAAAATGCTGATGGCTAAACTAATTGAAATTAAAGAAGAAGAGCAAAAAGAAAAAATTGATGACATACAGGGGGACTACGGTCAGATTGCCTGGGGTAGTCAAATCAGATCATATGTATTTCATCCCTACAATATGGTAAAGGACCATAGGACAAATGTAGAGACAGGTAATGTACAAAGTGTCATGGACGGTAATATTGATTTATTTATTAATGAATACTTAGTACAGAAGAAAAAATAACATTAATAAGGAGTACAGCCAATGGATATAATAAAACAAATTTGCAGGGAATTAAACTTAAAAGAACATCAGGTCAAGAATGCAGTTAAATTAATTGACGAGGGAAATACTATTCCCTTTATTGCCAGATATCGTAAAGAACAAACAGGTTCTTTAGACGATGTAGAGTTAAGAGATTTAAATGAAAGACTTTCTTATCTTAGAAATTTAGAAGAAAGAAAGGAAGAAGTAATAAGACTAATTGATGAACAAGACAAATTAACGGAAGAACTTAGGGAAGAAATTAACAAAGCAGAAGTTCTTCAAAGAGTAGAGGATCTTTATAGACCATACAAACAAAAAAGAAAAACAAGGGCTACAAAAGCTAAAGCCAAAGGTCTGGAACCATTAGCCAATATTATAATAGAAGAAGAAATTGAAACTGGGAAAATCGAAGATATAGCTGCAGATTTTGTTGATGAGGAGAAAGAAGTTCCAAATATAGAAGAAGCTCTTCGAGGAGCTATGGATATAATATCAGAAATTACCTCTGATAATCCGGAATTCAGAAAAGAAATCAGAGATATATTCTATAAAGAAGGTATTATAATATGTGAAGCGGCAGACTCAGATAAAAAAAGTGTTTATGAGATGTACTATAAATTTGAAGAAGAAGTCAATAAAATAGCTAATCATAGAATTTTAGCTATAAATAGAGGAGAAAAGGAAGAATACCTTAAAGTAAATTTATCAGTGCCGGAAGAAAAAATTATCAGTATATTGATAAACCATTCAATAAAAAATGAAAATGCTATTACAACCAAGTATTACAAAGAAGCCGTAGAGGATGGATATAAAAGATTAATTAATCCATCAATTGAAAGAGAAGTTAGAAATTTACTTACGGAAAGAGCCGAAGATGAAGCTATAAAAGTCTTTGCAAAAAATACAAAAAATCTACTTTTAGCCCCGCCTATAAAGGATGCTTCAGTTTTAGCAGTAGACCCGTCTTTTAGAACGGGTTGCAAATTAGCGGCCTTAGATGGTTCTGGAAACTTATTAGATTATACAACAATTTATCCAAATGAACCTAGAAATGAAATAGAAAAATCCAGAAAAGTAGTTCTTGAGTGGATTAAAAAATATAATATTGATTTGATTGCCATAGGAAATGGAACTGCGGCAAGAGAAACGGAACATTTTATTGGAGAAAGTTTAAATCATATTGATAAAAAAGTAGCTTATACTATAGTTAGTGAAGCAGGAGCTTCTGTATATTCTGCCTCTAAAATTGCTAACGAAGAATTTCCTAAAATAGATGTTTCTATTAGAGGAGCCATATCAATAGGACGTAGACTCCAAGATCCTTTAGCTGAACTAGTAAAAATAGATCCAAAAAGTATAGGTGTAGGACAATATCAACACGATGTCAACCAAAAAAAATTAAGCGAAGCTTTAGATGGTGTAGTAGAAGATTGTGTTAATAGCGTTGGTGTAGATCTTAATACTGCATCAAAATCTCTTCTTGAATATGTTTCTGGATTAACTAAAGGAACAGCAAAAAATATTGTTAAATACAGGGATAAAAATGGAAGATTTACTAATAGAAACCAACTATTAGAAGTTAGTAGATTAGGTGAAGAAGCCTTTGAACAGGCAGCGGGTTTTTTAAGGATATATGATGGAGATAATCCTCTCGACAAAACGGGAGTTCATCCAGAATCTTACGATAACACTATGAAGTTACTGGATAAGCTGAATTATTCTTTAAAAGAATTAGAAAAAGAAAAATTAAATAATATTAGAACAAAAATTATAGATATAGAAATTGATGAACCTAAGGTCAAAATGCCAACTTCGGGAAAAAGTCTAAAAAGTTTAAAGGATTTAAAGAATTTAAATTTAAATTCAAATAAAAAATCAAATAAAGAAAAATATGAGGATAGAATGGAATATCTTTCAAAAGAGTTAGAAATAGGGATACCTACATTGGAAGATATAGTAAAAGAACTGGAAAAGCCGGGAAGAGATCCTCGGGAGGATATGCCGGCACCAATATTTAGAAATGATGTTCTTAAGATGGATGACTTGGAAGAAGGCATGATGTTGAAAGGTACTGTTAGAAATGTTGTGGATTTTGGAGCATTTGTAGATATAGGTCTTAAGCAAGACGGTTTAGTTCATATATCGGAAATGAGCAATAAATACATTAAGAATCCTCTCGACGTAGTACAGGTAGGAGATACAGTAAATGTAACTATTATATCTATAGACAAAGAGAGAGAAAGAATATCTTTAAGTATGAAAAGAAAAGGCAAAACAAAATAGACATTAAAATTCCCCTTTAAAAGTTAGTTATACAAACTCTTAAAGGGGAATTTTATTTATTCAAGTAACTTATAGTTATCACTATTAAATTCAAAAGAATTATTTAATCCATTAGTGACGTAAACCTCATGATTTTTATTAATAAATATAGCTTCTACATTTTCAAGATTTTCTACCATTTCGATTCCTTTTTCCCAACCGGAGAGTAAAACAGAAGTAGATAATGCATCGGCTTCAAAAGATTCATCTGTTATTATACTTACACTCTTGATTTCAGTTTCCACAGGATAACCTGTTTTAGGATTTAAAATATGATGATATCTAACCCCATCTTTGATGAAAAATCTTTCGTAATCTCCAGAAGATACTATTGTAACATCTTTTCCAGTGTATACGCCTATATTACCACCTCGAGTTTCGTCAGGATCTTGTATTCCTATTCTAAACAAAGTACCATCAGGTTTACCACCTATTAGTTGAACATTTCCACCTAAGTTGATTATAGCACTTTTAACTCCTAAATCTTGGAGTTTTTCTTCAATTTTATCAGCTATATATCCTTTAGCTATTGCACCTAAATTTGCAATCATACCTTTTTCTGCTAAAAGTACAGTGGTGTTTTCTTTATCAATTTTAATCTTTTCATAATCAATCAACTTGACTGCACTATATATTTCTTCCTGGGATGGAATTTTCTCAGATTCGGTACCTATACCCCATAAATCAATTAGGGGACCGGAAGTAATATCAAATAATCCATTAGTCAATTTAGAATATTTTATAGATTTCTCCATAATCTTAATTGTATCTTCAGAAACTTTTATAGGTTTAATGCCAGCATTTTCTTTAATTTGATCTAGATCACTACCTTCAATGTGTACACTTAAGAGTTTTTCTAATCTTTCAATCTCTCCGAAAATTATAGGGAATAAGGTTTCATCTTCAGTACCGTAAAGAGTTATTGTAACATGGGTATCTAATAGAAATTCACTAGAACTAATTTTTGTATTGCTTATAACTTCTTGTTTTTCTTCTTGGCATCCAGAAAAAGTAAAAATTATAGAGAATAACATAATAATTATGATAATTTTTTGTTTTAAATTTTTTTTCATTATACCACCTTGCAATAAAAAAACCGGGCGAAGCCCGGTTTTAATAACTAATTTATTTTACAGCTTCATTGAAAAGTTCAACCATTTCATCAACGTGAATTGAAACACCGGCTATAGCATCAGTGTAACCATCTTCTAATGGAATGTCAAGGTTTTGATTTTCAACTATGTATTCTTCAACTAGTGCAGCTTGTTCATACCATTCAAGATCTGAACCTGCAGCCTTCATACCGTAATCTTCTTTAAGGGCTTTCTTATCATCAAATTCTCCCTCTGCATTTTCTTCAGTTGATACAGCATTTACATTGGCACTTACAATAGTACCGTTAACTACAGTAAGTTGAAGCATTGTTTGCCATCCATTGTCACTTGGTTCTCCAGCAGCCATTGGGTAACCATCTGTATACATACCTTCTTCAACTGGTCCGTTAGCTAAAGCTTTGTCAGCTAATTCAAAGAATTCAACAACATGAACAGTAACACCAGCGATTGCATCAGTATGACCTTCTTCATCAGTATAGAATTCTTCAGGAACGTTTACAGTTTGATTTTCTAAGAAGTAATCAATTGTAGCATCAGCTTGCTCGTACCAAGGAGCAGTAGCGCCACCAAATTCTACCATACCATAATCTCCGTTTACAGATTGGTCATATTTGTTAGTTTGAGGAACTCTGTGAGTACCTTTCCACTGAGCATCTACGAATTTGCCATCTTCAACAGTTAAAATTACATGATACTTCCAACCGCTTCCACCAAATTCTTCTTCTTCAGCATAGTACACACCATCTTGTAATTCTCCAGTACTAGAAGATCCACCTACAGCTTCGTTGAAAAGTTCAACCATTTCGTCTACGTGTACAGAAACGCCAGCTATAGCATCAGTGTAACCATCTTCTAATGGAATGTCAAGGTTTTGATTTTCAACTATGTATTCTTCAACTAGTGCAGCTTGCTCATACCATTCAAGGTCTGAACCTGCAGCCTTCATACCGTAATCTTCTTTAAGAAGATCTTTGTCTACAAAATTGCCGTCTTCGTCAGTTTGCTCTGTAGATAATGCATTTACATTAGCACTTACTATAGTACCGTTAACTACAGTAAGTTGAATCATTGTTTGCCATCCATTGTCACTTGGTTCTCCAGCAGCCATTGGGTATCCATCTGTGTAGTCACCTTCAGGAACTGGTCCGTTAGCTAAAGCTTTTTCAGCTAAGTCGAAGAATTCAACAACGTGTACAGTAACTCCAGCTATAGCATCAGTATGACCTTCTTCATCAGTATAGAAATCTTCAGGAACGTTTACAGTTTGATTTTCTAAGAAGTAGTCAATAGTTGCATCAGCTTGCTCGTACCAAGGGGCAGTAGCTCCACCAAATTCTACCATACCATAATCTCCGTTTACAGATTGGTCATATTTGTTAGTTTGAGGAACCCTATGGGTACCTTTCCACTGAGCATCTACGAATTTGCCATCTTCAACAGTTAAAATTACGTGATATTTCCAACCGCTTCCGCCGAAATCTTCTTCTTCAGCATAATATACGCCGTCTTCATAATCAACCTCTTCAGCTGGTTCTTCAGGCTCTTCGGCCGGTTCTTCTTCAGCTGGTTCTTCAGGTTCTTCAGCTGGTGAACATGCAACAACACCTGATAAAACTAGTGCTATTACTAAAATAAAACTTAATATCTTTTTCATAAATTAACCTCCATTTATAATATTTGTTATTATAATAAACCAATACATTATAAATTTCAAGTAAAATCATAAAAAAGTGTTAATTAAATAACGTTAACAATTTAATTATTTGACAATTTATACTAATTTTATTATAAATATATTAAAGATTACTAAAGAATTATAATATTGATTTTAAGGGTTTTATTATTTAATAATAAAGTATTGATAGGATAGTCTAAATAGGAAAGGAAATTAATCTTTAGATAAATAATGATTGATTAAATAACTTTAATAAAGATATAATTGTGTTAAATATTTGTTTATGTTATAATTAATTAGAAAAATCATAGAATTTATAATTTCAAATAAATTTCTATTAAATCAAATAAGAGGTGATTATAGTTGGGTAAAAAAATAGTCATTCTTGGTGGAAGTTATGCAGGAGTTAAGGCAGGAAAAACTCTACATAAGGAATTCAAGAATAATGACGACGTAGAAATTACATTAATTGACAAGAACCATTTTCACACTCTCATGACAGAATTACATGAGGTGGCAGCATTCAGGACGGAACCTGAATCAATTAAAATTGACTTATTTAAAATATTTGCAGAAAGAAAGGTTAATGTTGTAGTAGATAAAATAACCAATATTAATTTTAAAGAACAAAAGCTGTATTCAGATAGTACAGAATATGAGTATGATTATCTAATACTAGCTACAGGAAACGAATCAAACTTCTTTGGAGTAGAAGGTGCAGAAGAGAATGCTTTTACACTATGGGCATATGAAGATGCAATTAAAATAAGAAAGCATATAGAAGAAATGTTCCTAAAAGCATCTTATGAGACTGACGAAGAAGAAAGAAAAAGAATGCTAACCTTTGCTGTTTGTGGAGGAGGCTTTACCGGTGTTGAAATGGCTGGTGAATTAGGAGATGCTAAAAAAAGTTTATGTAGAAAATATGGTATAGATGAAAAAGAAGTTACTATATATAATATAGAAGCTTTAGATAGGATACTAAACATGCTTGAAAGCGATGCTCAGGTTAATAAAGTATCTGATAAGTATTATAAAAAACTTGGTGTAGAACTTCTAAAAAATTCTCCTATAGTAAAAGTAGATAAGGATTCAATCACTCTAAAAGACGGTAGGGTTATTCCAACATATACGTTGATTTGGACTGCTGGTATTAAAAACTGTGATTTTTGTTCAGGGCTAGGTTTAGAAACTGGTAGAGGTGGAAGAATATTAGTTGATGAGCATATGAAAACTAACAGTTATGATAATGTATACGCAGCAGGAGATAATACTTACTATGAAGATGAAGATGGAGTTTTACCTCAGATAGTTGAAGCAGCTGAACAATCAGGACATACTGCAGCATCAAATATAGCTGCTGAAATCAAAAATACTGAAAAACACAAGCATAAGCAAAATTATCATGGGTTCATGGTATCTGTAGGGTCAAGATATGCAGTTGCAGATACAGGATTTAAAACTAGTGGATGGTTTGCAATGCTTATAAAGCATTTTGTAAACTTCTATTATCAATTCTTAGTATCTGGCGTTAGACAACTTTGGAATTATGTAAACCATGAATTTTTCCATGTTAAAAACAATAGATCCTTTGTTGGAGGTCACTTCGCTAAGAGATCACCTAATTTCTGGCTACTTCCTTTAAGAATGTGGTTAGGATTCATGTGGTTGGTCGAAGGTGTTAAGAAAATAGATGAAGGATGGCTATCCGAACAGAAAATGTACGCATCTACACCGGCTGCAGAGGCAGGAGCAGATGCAACAGCAGCGGCATCAGGAGCAGCAGATGCAACAGCGGCGGCATCGGGAGCAGCAGATGCAACAGCAGCAGCTTCAGGAGCAGTTGAAGGTGGAGAAGCAGTAGCAAGTAACTTGCCTGGATTTGCTCAGTGGATTGCAGATCACACACCATCAGGATATGGTGGAGCTTTATTCGAAGAAGTACCTGGATTTATGCAGTGGATTATAGATCACATTGTGGCTCCAAATGCAGTACCTTTCCAAACAGTAATGGTACTGATGGAAATAGCTATAGGATTAGCATTAATAGTTGGGCTTTTTACATTCTTAAGCTCTATAGTCAGTGTAGGCCTTACCATAGGTATTTCTTTAACGGGAATGTCTGATGCTACAATTTTATGGTTCTTCTTTGGAGGAATAGCACTGATAGCTGGTTCAGGAAGTACATTAGGTCTGGATTATTATGTTCTACCTAGATTAAAGCAGTGGTGGAAGAAAACTAAATTTGCAAGAAAATCCTATTTGTACTTTGACTAAAATAATTGTTCAATGCCTTACTGTCCTAGAGGCAGTAAGGTATTTTTATGAAAATGATATGGTGATAATATGACAAAAATATGGAATAAAATTCCGGAAATAAAAGAAGAAATTGATGAAGTTCAATTGATTATTAATAAAAATTTGAATACTAAAAATACAAAATCAATAGAAAATGTAATTAATCACTTGCTCAAAGCAAATGGAAAGAGAGTAAGGGCGGGATTACTAATACTAGCTGCAAAAATGGGAGACTATAATAAGGAAAGGATCTTACCTTTAGCAGCATCTGTAGAAATGATACATCTTGCTACTCTAGTTCATGATGACATTATTGATGATGCCGATAAAAGAAGAGGCATCGATAGCATACAACATAAATTTGGTAAAGATTCAGCAGTTTATACTGGTGATTTTATATTTACGAAAGCATATAAACTATTGGCTGGCAAATACGATCTTGAAGAAAATCGAATTATTGACGGTATGGAAAAAGTATGCCTTGGAGAAGTATTTCAAAATGAAAATAAATTCAATAAGAATATGACTGTTAGAAGATACCTAAGAATTATATCAGGAAAAACTGCAGCGATGTTTGGATTATCTATGTATGCTGGAGCATATGAAGCAAAAATGGGGAAATTCAAATCAAGAATAATAGGATATTCCGGGTATTATGCTGGAATGGCTTTTCAAATTATAGATGATTGCATGGACTATACCCATAGTTTAGAAAAAATGGGGAAAAATACAAAGGTAGATTTATTAAATGGGATTTATACCCTACCTATAATATATGCAGTAAAAAATGATAGAAATAATGATATAAAAAATATTTTAAATAAAGAAAAAATAACGGATTTAGATATTGATAAAATCATCGAATACGTTAAAAAATATAAAGGTGTTGAAGATTCAATGAAGTTGGCAAAAAAATATACTGAGAAATCTATCAACCTACTAGAGAGAGTTAACACTGATAAATACGGGAAGATAACTAAAGAAGTACTACAAAATTTAATAAATCGTAAATACTAACAAAGTTAACATAAATTTAATTTACTTTTTTATAATTAACTGCTATAATATGTATAGTTTTGGTTAAAAAGGTGGTTAAATGAAGTATAAAGACGAGAAATTTGCAAAAATTTGTAGACCTATTATTGAGCATAAAGAATTTGCTAAAATGAAAAGTATAAAACATCACAATGAAAGTGTATATAATCATGTAGTTGATGTTGCTTATAGATCTTATAAAATAGCATCAGCTTTAAACCTAGATATAAAATCTACAATAAGAGGTGCACTATTACATGATTTTTATCTATATAAATTCAATAAAAAACTTAGATTAAGCCTAGTTTTAGATTCTTTTCTTCACGCTGTAAATCATCCAAGGATAGCTTTAGAAAACTCTCGAAAACATTTTACAGTAAATGATAAGGAAAGCAATATAATTTTAAGTCATATGTTTCCCGTAAGGATACCTAAGTATAGGGAAGCTTGGATTGTAAGTTTTGTAGATAAGTTTTTAGCAGTATTTGAATATTACTTAAATTTTAAAAAAATAATTTTCAAAGATAAAAAAGGTGTAAAACAAGCGGCGTAAAAAAAAAGATTCCATAATTGGAATCTTTATTTTATTGCAAAGGTCATAGTTGCTTTTGCAGCAACTTTACCATCCACATAAGCAATACCTTCACCTATACCGATATTTCCTTTTATTTTAGTTATTTTAGTTTCTAATATCAAAACATCTCCTGGCACTACAACTTTTTTGAACTTTACATTTTTCAGACCACCGAAGTAAGCAGTCTTACCCTTGAAAGTTTTTTCTTTTAATATTGCAAAAGCACCGGTTTGTGCTAGAGCTTCTAAAATTAAAACTCCAGGCATTACAGGATTGTTTGGAAAATGTCCTCTAAAGAAATATTCGTTGTAGGTAACATTTTTTTGGGCAACTGCTTTTTCACCATCTACTACTTCTATAATCTTATCAATCAACAAGAAGGGTTCTCTATGAGGGAGGATCTTTTTTATTTCTTCAATACCATACATAATATTAATCCTGATATTTTTTAAATAATAGAGAAGTGTTGTGACCACCGAATCCTAAAGAATTGGAAAGCACATAATTGATTTCTCTATTAATACCTTCGTTTGGTACGTAATTCAAATCGCATTCTGGGTCAGGGTTTTTATAATTTATAGTAGGAGGGATAAAACCATCCTTTAGAGCCATAATTGATACTATAGCTTCAATAGCCCCAGCTCCACCTATTAAATGCCCTGTCATGGACTTTGTAGAGCTTACAGGTATATTATATGCTTCGTTGCCAAACAGATTCTTAATAGCTAATGTCTCAAACTTATCGTTATATGGAGTACTAGTGCCGTGGGCATTAATATAATCAATTTCAGAATTTTCTATATCAGCTTCTTTAATAGCCATTTCCATAGATCCTTTTACGCCTAAACCATTAGGTTCAGGGGAAGTTATATGATATGCATCACAAGTTGCACCGTATCCAACTATTTCGCCGTAAATTTTGGCTCCTCTATTGATAGCATGATTATACTCTTCTAAAAGTAAAATACCAGAACCTTCTCCTATTACAAAACCAGATCTATCTTTATCAAAAGGTATAGATGCTCGGTTTTTATCTGTTGATGAACATAAAGCAGTCATAGAAGCGAATCCTGCTACTGTTGCGGGAGTTACTGAAGCTTCTGCACCACCAGTTAACATTAAATCACATTGTCCAGATTGAATTTTCCTGAATGACTCTCCAATAGCATTAGCCCCAGAAGCACAAGCTGTAACAACGGACATATTTATACCCTTAGCCTTGTATTTAATGGCTACTAATCCAGAGGCCATATTTGAAATAATCATAGGAATAAAAAATGGAGATACTTTTCCCGGGCCCTTACTGTTAAGTCTTTTTATTTGAGTCTCAATAGTATCTATTCCACCTACACCACTTCCAATTATCACTCCAAATTTATCGTTATCAATATTTTCTATGTCTAATTGAGAATCTTCAATAGCCATATTAGAGGAAGCCATTGCAAATTGACAAAACCTATCCATTCTTTTGGATTCCTTTTTTTCCATATAATCTTTTGGATCAAAATCTTTAACTTCAGCAGCTAATTTTACTGAAAAATCTTCCGTATCAAAATGTGAAATTTCATCTACACCACATTTACCTGATTTTATTCCATCCCAAAAATTAATTAAACCATTACCTATAGGTGTTATAGCACCCATTCCAGTAATAACAACTCTTTTATTCATTATAAAACACTCCTTACATGTAAAGGCCACCATCAACAGATATTACCTGTCCTGTGATGTAATTTGCAAAATCCGATGATAAAAAAACTATCAAGTTTGCTACATCTTCTGGTGTACCCAACCTTTTTAATGGTATTTGATTTTTTATATTTTTTATTTGGTTATCTTCTAAAACTTTAGTCATATCAGTTTCTATAAATCCAGGTGTAATTACATTACAAGTTATGTTTTTTCTAGCTAATTCTTTTGCAACTGATTTAGTTAAACCAATTACTCCCGCTTTTGAAGCAGCATAATTAGCCTGACCTATATTTCCTGTTAAGCCTATAACAGAAGAAATATTTACAATTTTTCCTTCCTTTTGACGTATCATTTTTTTACTTATATGTCTGATGCAGTTGAAAGTACCATTGAGATTAACTCTTATGACATCCTGGAAATCTTCTTCGGACATCATAGTAAGAAGTTTATCTTTTGTAATTCCAGCGTTATTTACTAGCAAATCAATCTTATCAAAGTTCTCATAACCAACTTTAATAAGTTTTTCTGCTTCAGTATAGGAAGATACGTCACCCTGGACAATAATATTTTTAGTATCTTTGTTTTCAAAATTGTTTATTAATTCTTCAAGTGAAGAACTATTTCTATTATAGTTTAAAACTAGATTATAATTATTTTCATTTAATTTTTTAGCAATTGAACAGCCTAAGCCACCGGAAGCACCGGTGATAATGGCAGTTTTATTATTCATTATGATGCAACTCCTAACTTAACAAAGGATTTGTTAAGAGACTTAAGATCTTGAACATTTAGAATATTTAGGTTTCTGTTTATCTTTTTAACAAAGCCACTGAGAGATTTACCAGGTCCAATCTCTATAAAAGTATCTACTCCTTGAGATATCATAGCATTTATAGAATCTTCCCATAAAACAGAAGAATAAACCTGTTTCACTAGATAATCTTTTATGTTTGAATTATCATCGTAAACTTCACCAGTTACATTTGATATTACAGGATAAAGTCCAGTTCTTACTGTTATTTTTTCCAACTCTTTTGATAATTTTTCTGCTGCTGGTTTTAACATTTCAGTATGAAATGGTGCACTTACCGGTAGTTCTATAGCTCTTTTTATATTATAATCAGAGGCATTTTTTACAGCTTTTTCAATAGGAGCAACTTCCCCTCCTATAACAATTTGACCAGGGCAATTAAAATTAGCCGGTTGGATTATTCCATACTGCTTATGGTCGTAACATAATCTTTCCACATCTATTCTGTTACCTCCAATTAATGCAGCCATTTTGCCCTTTCCTTCAGGAACTGCATTTTGCATGAATTTACCTCTATTTTTAACAACTTTAACAGCCTCTTCAAAAGAAATTATTTCAGAATTAACTAAGGCTGTATATTCGCCTAAACTTAGTCCAGCTGTTAAATCACATGATAAATCAAATTCCTTTTTAAGAACATTTAAAATTGCCGTACTTACAGTAAGAATAGCCGGTTGTGTATTTTCTGTAAGCATAAGTTGATTTTCAGGACCTTCAAAACACATTTTCTTAAGGTCTAAATTTAAAACTTCACTAGCAGTTTCAAAGGTTTCTCTAGCAATCTGAAAATTATCGTAAAAATCCTTTCCCATTCCTACATATTGAGCTCCCTGTCCCGGGAAAATAAATGCTGTTTTATTCATAATTACCTCCATTGATACTTTTATTTATAACTTCTAATTAAATCGTAAGCTCCATCTATTATTTCTTTTATTATTTCATCACAAGACATTTCATCCTTTATTAAACCAGAAATTTGTCCTGCCATTAAAGAACCAGTTTTAATGTCACCTTCTACAACAGCTTTTCTAAGAGCTCCTTTTCCTACGTTGTCAAATTCATCCATAGGGGCTCTTTCTTTTTCAAGTTTTTTAAACTTATTTGTTAAACTGTTTTTTATACTTCTAACAGGGTGACCTGTATTTAAACCACTTACGACAGTGTGAACATCCTTAGCTCCAATAATCTTTTCTTTGAAATTTTTATGAGCATTACATTCTTTTGATACTAAAAATCTAGTACCAACTTGAACCCCTGAAGCACCTAACATAAAAGCAGCAGCAGCACCTCGTCTATCTGCAATACCACCTGCAGCAACTACAGGAATGTTGATCGCATCTACTACTTGGGGCACTAAAGCCATTGTGGTCAATTGTCCTACATGCCCTCCTGCTTCAGTTCCTTCGCATATGACGGCGTCGGCTCCGTATCTTTCCATTCTTACAGCGAAACTTGTTGAAGGACATACGGGAATAACTTTTATATTATTTTTCTTCCATAATTCAAGGTAACCACCGGGGCTACCAGCTCCAGTTATTACAACAGGAACCTTCATTTCTGCAGCCAGTTGACATACATCATCTTTAAAAGGACTCATCATCATAATATTTAAACCGAAAGGGTTACTGGTTATTTTTTTTATTTTTTCTATTTCTGATTTAACCCAATCAGCCGGGGCATTGCCGGCTGCTATAATTCCTAAACCGCCGGCATTCGATACAGCTCCTGCTAAATCTGCATCAGAAACCCATGCCATTCCACCTTGAAAGATAGGATATTTAATATTTAATAATTCATTTATTTGATTTCGATGCATTACATACTCCTAATTATTTTTCTAAAAATTCTACTATATCTTTTACAGTTACGAACTTAGGGTAATCTTCTTCAGGTATTTCAATATCAAATTCTTCTTCAAGATTGATAACTACTTCTGCTAAATCCAGAGAATCTGCTTCTAAGTCTTCTTTTAAGTTACTCTCTAGTTTTACCTCATCTTCGTCTAACCCTAATTCCTCAACTAAAATATTTTTTACTTTTTCAAAAGTCATTTTTTTTACCTCCATAAATTTTATTGTTATTAAAACAAACGTATAATCGAATATTTTGATATTCAAACTAAAGTATAACTACCTTAGTTTCCTTTGTCAATAAAAAACTTAGATAATCAAAGTAATCGACAGTAGTGTCAACATCTAATGGTTGAAATATCAAAGGGTTTACCTTTTATTAAGAAAAAATGAATTTTTAATAATGTTGGTAAAATATTCAAATTAATATTATAATGTTAATGAGAAATAATTTATTTGTGGGGGCAAAATGAAAAAAATAAAAGCAGCAGCGATACAGTATGAACCTATTAAAGGAGAAAAAAAAATAAATCTTAAAAATATTATCAATTTAATTATAGAGTCATCAGAAGCAGGATCAGAACTTATAGTTTTACCAGAAATGTGTACAACTGGTTATATATGGCAAAATAGAGAAGAAATAAAGCCTTATGTTGAAAATATACCTGGATATACTACTGAATTAATTTACAAATTTACTAAAAAACACCAAAATTACGTAATAATAGGACTAGCAGAAAAAGATGAAAAAGATATTTTCTATAACTCAGCAGCTTTAATCGGCCCGGAAGGATACATAGGAAAGTATAGGAAAATTCATTCTTTTATAGCTGATCCTATGTGGGCTAAAGATGGAAGTGATGAAATACCAGTATTTAAAACAGAAATAGGCAATTTAGGTATTTGTATATGTATGGATTTAAATATGCCTGAAACTACCAAAGTTTTATATAGAAAAGAAGCAGACGTAATATGTGCACCATGCAATTGGACTGGAGAAAAAATACCTTCAACTTTCTGGTATCAAAGAGCTTATGAAAATAGTACACCAGTAATTATTGCCAACAGATGGGGAGAAGAAAAAGGCGTTAAATTTACGGGAGGAAGTTGTATAATAGATGAAAAAGGTGAGCTTCTAAATTTTTTAGAAAAAGATAATGGATGTATATATTCTGAACTAACTTTTAATAACAAAAAATGTAAATTGCCTAAATATTCTTTTTATAAAGAATTAATGAGAAATCCCTATACTTGGAATCCTATATGGTTTTATAAACAATACGATGAAAAGTTACCTATAGGAGAAAAATTTAAAATCTCATCTGTTCAACTAAAAAGAGAAAGACTAATAAATATAGAAACAATAAAAGAAATCTTAAAAGAAAATATTAAAAATCAACAAGAAAGAGACAGTAAAATAATTGTATTTCCCAAAAACATACTAAATCCTATTATTAATAATAAAGTTGAAATAACAAAAAGAGAAATACTGGACAATATAATAGGAGAGATATCTAAACACATTTCAGAGGGAGAATATATACTCTTAAGTTATCTTGATAAAGACGAAAAATCCACGGCAGTGTTAATCAGTAATGAAGGAGTAGTATTTAAGTACAAACAAATTTACAAGGAAGATTATCCATTAGTAGATATAAAAAGCTTAGATTACTATGATACGGAGTACGGTAGAATAGGGGTGGTATTTGGAGAAGAGTTGATAAACATAGAATTTGCCAGGATTTTGACCTTAAAAGGTATTGATATTTTGTTGATACCTGATGATAATGGAAAAAATTATAATAGTGAAAAATTTGATGGTAAGATATTGTGGACAATGGCAAAATCAAGGTCAAGAGAAAACAATATATATACAGTTTATGCTAACTACTGTAAGGATGAAGATAATATTGGTTACAGTGGGATATTTGGTCCTAATGCTTTTTTTAAAGAAAATGAATATATTTTTTCGAAATTCGATGAAAAAATACTTACATTAGAGATAGATACATTAGATAAAAGTAGAAAATTTCCTCAAAACAACATTAAATATAAACCTTTTATGCATTCGAGAAAAATTGATTTTTACGAAGAACTAGTTTAAGGAGGAGAAAAATGATAATTAATAAGATACAAGATAATTTTTATTCCTACACATTCCCACCTAGGAAGGATGACAAGTTTGGATACAATATTTATGCTATAATAGACGGGAAAAGTGCCTTGATAATAGATACAGGTTTCAAAAAACACATCAAAGGAGTAGAAGAAGACTTAAAAACTAAGGAAATAACTATTAAAAGGGTAATAATAAGTCACTTTCACCTGGATCATATATTAGGATTAAAAGAAATCAAACCACAGGAAATAATAGGAAGTGAAGATTATGAAAAAACTCTAAATATCTATGTAGATAGTGATAAACATCATTTATTTACACCTAATACTAAGGTTGAAAAAGCTATGAAGTTAAAATTTGGAGACTTTAATTTAGATATAAGAAAGTTTCCAGGCCATGCCCAGTGCAGTTTACTTATAGAAATAAATAAGAAATATCTCCACGTAGGAGACGAACTAATGTACACAAATCAAGGCGAGGATTTACTTCCATTTATTGATAAAAGTGTAATAATGAGGCATATTAGTTCTCTGGAAAAATTAAAAAAATACACCCATATGATTTTTCTTCCTAGTCACGGAAAAATAGTGAAGAACAAAGAAAAGAATGAAAATGATATAAATAACAGATTGAGCTATTTAAAAGCTGTAGATTCTAAATCTGAAAAAATATCCTACGAAGAAGCAATAAAAGAATGCAATACTGAGTTCCATCATTCTTACTGGCATGATGAAATATATAAACATTAATAAAAAGTTAATTTAAAATCAGTAATAATATTATATTATTATAGTAAATAATTATGAAAGGAAGACGAAATTGATTAAAAAAAGATTTTTCATATTATTTATTATAATTTTTGTAATGATTTATTCATCAGCTTGTACAGATAATTCAGAAGAAAGTTCTCAAAGCATAATTAAAGTAGCAGAACTTACGGAAAAAGAAGAAGCTTTAATTAAGGGAACCGGTACAAATCAAAATTTTGTATTTGAATATCAAGAAAAAAAAGAAAATGAGAAAATAGATATTTGGATAGAAAAATATATCGGTGGAGTAAAAATAGGACCTATTTTAAAAACTACAAATCCTGTAAACAATGATAGTTCTAAATATATAATGTTTAACATGACGAACATACAAGATGACAATTTATGGAGCATATCATTTATTGAAGGACAAAATATATCAACAGGTAAAATTACAGCTCAGAATGAATTAGGTAAAACAAGCACTTGGGATACTATTGATAGTATAGAAGTAGAAAGGGGCGAATATATTTTAGGGGCTTTTGTTGGAAATGATGGAAATACAATAAATGGAGTACCTAATGAATTTTTTCTTGAACCAGAGAGTTATATGGATGAATTATTAGCAAATGATTATGTTTATTTACTTAAAATTAAAATATATTAAAAGGAGTTACTAATGAATATGTTTGGCTTTAATGTCTTTTCATCATTTTTCGGATTAATTTACTTAATTTTTCTAGGAATATCAATTTACGTTTTAGTTTTGATTGTTAATTTAATTAAAAAAGGAACAGAAGCTCTAGAAGTTTATATAAAAAAGAATAAATATTAAAGAAAATTTATTATAAAACCTTGAAATCTGGTAAATATATAATAGGAAACGAATGAAAAGAGTGATTTTATGAGAAAGTTTATTTTTATTATATTAATTCTCTTAATAATGACATCTAACTTTAGTGTTTTAGCTGAGGAAGAAAAAATTCAAGAACTTAATTCTTATTCATGGTTTAATGAAAACACTCAACCTTCATATAAAGTAAGTTTTGAAAAAACTCAGTTCATAAAAGATAAGGAATCAGAAGGTTGGATAATTAAAACTTATGAACAAGAGGATATTTCCTATGCAAAAAATTATTTAAAAGAATTTCAAAAAATATATCCAGAGAAAATTAT
>DPPH01000049.1:5041-5567 GCA_003539375.1 Clostridiales bacterium | reverse complement strand
TACCCTCTAAATCATTTAATTTAGTTATTTTATCAAGGGAAATACCGTGGTAGACGTTAGTCCACCCAAAACTAACTATCCGGATATCATCACATACCTGTCCCTGAAAAAAACCTTCTCCATTGTATCCCCAGTAAATTTCAGACCCGTTAGCAAGGGCAAAATCTACTTCTTTAGATTGGAGCAGTCTTATGTTTTCTGCAGAACCGGCTGTTGTTTGTACAGAAAGATTTCCTCCTTCTATGCTGTCGTTGAATATGCTGCTTAATCCTCCACTCATAGCAAAATAAGTTCCTCCTGGTGATGCAGCAGCTAGAGAATAATCCGTTGTTTCTCCAGTATTTGTGTATATATATGAAACCATAAACCCTACCGCTACTAAGGAAACTATTAATATTAAAACCATATTATTTATTTTCATATCATTTTTAAAAATCATATTTATGTCCTTTCTTAAATTATGTTCTTATTAAATTACTATCTAATTATAATAGAGTTTAAATTTTGTATCAAATTATTTTAGTAA
>DPPH01000049.1:870-5035 GCA_003539375.1 Clostridiales bacterium | reverse complement strand
TGCAGCAGCTAGAGAATAATCCGATGTTTCTCCAGTATTTGTGTATATATATGAAACCATAAACCCTACCGCAACTAAAGATACTATTAATATTAAAACCATATTATTTATTTTCATATCATTTTTAAAAATCATATTTATGTCCTTTCTTAAGTTATGTTCTTATTAAATTACTATCTAATTATAATAGAGTTTAAAATTTGTATCAAATTATTTTAGTAACTTAAGTAAAAATAATCTATATAGGAAGTGAAAGGAGGTGAGAGACATGGCAATACAGGCAAATGAAATGGAAGGAAGATTAACTGTTGCATTAAACACTGGGGTTGACGGCGAAGGAAATCCTATAATTAAAAACAAATCTTTCTCTAGAGTAAAACCGGCTGTAACCGGTGAAGATGCTTATGCTGTAGCATCAGGTTTATCAGGTCTTCAGGAACACCCTTTAGTTTCTATCAATAAAACTGAAGAATATGAATTAGTAGAGGTTATATAATTATAACTATTTTATAAAAAGGAGGTGATACCATGGCAACTAGACTGAGAATGAGCTTTCTAAATTCATTGAATAGAACTACATCTATGTCTTTAGATGATCCAAAGGCGGATCTTACACCAACTCAGGTCCAGGCAGTAATGGATGACATTATAGCTAAAAATATTTTCAACTCCTCTGGAGGAGATTTAGTATCTGTGAAAGGTGCAGAAGTAGTAACAACTACTGTAAATGAATTAATATAAGAAAAATAACGAAATGGGGAAGGTTCCTCATTTCGTTATTTTTTGATTAAATCTTCAATATATTTTAGTTCCTTTGCCTTTATTACTTTCATTACTGCAAAATAAATTGCTGCACCTAAAATTACTGTGATTAGAATCGTTATAAATTCCTTTAAAAAGCCAATCCCGATTATAGGAGAAATATATCTATATATAAAGTAAACCAAGACCCCCATAATTATAGAAGAGAATACAGATTTTAAAAATAATTTTGTGCTATTTAGAAGAGTAAAGGGACCAATCTTTTTTCTAAGTAAAGCTGTAAGAGGAAAAACCGTAACTATAGCTGTTATACTTGTAGCTAAGGCTAATCCGTTGTGTTCCATATACCTAACTAATATAATATTTAACCCTATATTTATACCTACAGATATAAAGCCTATTACCATAGGTTTTTTAGTTTCTTTTAGTGAATAAAAAGCCTTGATCATTAAACTTTTTATCCCAACTGCTAAAATTCCAACAGCATAAAATATGAAAGCAGTATAGGTCATTTCCGTAGCTGAGTTTCCAAAAGCTCCCCTTTCATAAATAAATACAATTGCCGGTTTCGCCAAAATTATAGATCCTACTGTAATTGGCACAAGCAAAATTATCAAAAAGTTTAAGCCTTTTATTAAAGTATCTTTGAACCCATCTATATCATTTCTAGCTATTTTTTTAGAAAAAACAGGATATATAATCGTAACCATGGCCACAGTTACTAAACTAAACACAAAGCTATTTACAACCGAAGCGTAGTTTAATGAGGAAATACTTCCCTCTTTTAATCTTGAAGCTATAGTTTTATCTACAAGAAGATTTATTTGACCTGCCATACTTCCCACAAAAACAGGCACAGCCAAATAAAATACATTTTTTATATTATCGCTGATTTCTAATTTAAAACTGAATTTATACCCTGAAGTCTTAGAATTAAATATTATCAAAATCATAAACACGAAATATCCCATAGTGTAACCATAAATCAAAAAGTTATAATTAAAAAACCCACTTATTATAACTACTATAAAATTAATTAAGGTGAAAGCTAAGCTCGATATCTTTTCTGTTATATACCTATTATTACAGTGAAGAAAAGATACAAAAATATTCCTTAAAACCATTGCAATCAATGCAAAAAATGAAATCCTTAAAAATTTTACAGTTAAGTCGTAGGTCTCACCTTTAAACCCTGAAGCTAAAATCCTAACGATTTCGTCAGTAAATAATAATCCTAATACTGTTGCTGCAATTGATAAAATTAAACTTATAAGGGAAATGTTGGAAGTAAACTCGTTGCTTTGTTTTTTTCCCATTCTCTCATTTATCTCCGTATATACAGGTACAAAGGTAACTGATATTGAATTTAAAACTCCACCAAATAAAATACTAGGTATAGCAACGGCCATTAAATATGCATCAATAATAAATGTGGCTCCGAAAAAATGAGCCATAGCCATCTCTCTACCAAATCCTATGATTTTTGATATCAAAGTTATTCCAGTTATCCAGAAAGCATTTTTCTTAAGTGAAGCCATAATTCTACTCCTTATTACAGTTTATAACCTATTATATTAAAGTTTAAATTTTCTATCAAATAATATAGTAATTTTATTCCTAAATGGATATATAGAATATGAAAGGGGGAATTAAAGTGGACGAATTTATCTCATTAATAGGTAATGTTGGCTTTCCCATAGCTGTAGCCTCATACCTACTAGTAAGGATAGAAGGCAAACTAACAATCCTCACTCAAAGTATCAATGAACTCTCCAAGAGTATAACTATGCTAAAATAGTGAATACTCCCTTGGGGAGTTTTTATTTTACGAGTTAATAAAGTTATCCACAATTATATTTATACGGATTATTTAATACTCTGTTAACCTAGTTATATCAACGTTTGTGGCCATTGCTCAAAATTGGTGTAGAAATGTTAAATCTATGTTAAGTATTGAATTCATGGGACTTACCCACAGTGTCCACAGGTTTATCCACAGTTTTGTTGATAGTAAAGTTTTCCTAAAAATTAACAGAAATTTTTTATTAATTGTAGTATAATAATTACATAATCCCTAATAAATTATACTAAAGGAATGATATCATGAAAAATTATTCAAAAAAAGAGATTAGCTGGATTTTATACGACTGTGGAAATTCTGCATATTCTATGGCAATAACCACCGCACTACTACCTATTTATTTTGGAATGTTCAATCCCGGCAACAGCATGGATCTCGGCTACTTTAACTCCATTGCTAGTATCCTTATAGCCATAATTAGTCCTATACTAGGTACTATAGCCGACTACAAAGATCAAAAGAAAAGATTCTTTATATTCTTTTTCCTTTTAGGTGTTATTTTTACAGGTGCCTTAGCAGTTGTTCCCTACGGCATGTGGCAGTTGCTCATAGTATTTTACATTTTAACTTCCGTAGGTTTTGCTGGAGCAAATATTTTCTACGATGCATTTTTAGTTGATACCACAACAGATGAAAGAATGGACAAAGTCTCTGCCAACGGATTTGCCTATGGCTATATAGCCAGCGTAATACCTTTTGGTATTAGTTTAGCTGTAGTTTACTTTATTGGAATGGATGAATATCTAGGATACCAGCTTGGCTTTGTAATTACAGCATTATGGTGGGGTCTCTTTACAATCCCTATGCTTAAAACCGTGGAGCAAAACTACTACATAGAGCCGGAACCAAATCCAGTAAAGAAAAGTTTTAAAAGATTGTATAAAACATTCAAGAATATTCGTCAGCACAAAATTGTTTTTATATTCTTAATTGCTTATTTCTTCTATATTGATGGAGTGGGTACCATTATTAAAATGGCCGTACCTTATTCTCAAAGCGTACTAGGAGGGGACTCTTTCGATATGTTTGTACTTTTAGGTATACTTCTTATTGTGCAGGTTATAGCCTTCCCATTCGCGATTATATACGGTAACCTAGCTAAAAGGTTTACAGCTAAAAAGATGATTATGGTTGCCATAATTACTTATTTGCTTGTGTGTGTATATGCCTTTACTATAAATTCTATTAGTCAGGTATTTGTTTTAGGTGCTTTAATAGGCTCGGCTCAGGGAGGTATACAAGCATTAAGCAGGTCATATTACGCGAAGATTATACCTAAGGTAAATTCTAACGAATTCTTTGGATTTTACAATATTTTCGGTAAATTTGCAGCAATACTAGGCCCCTTCATAATGGCCTTTACTACAGATGTTACCGGTTCTGCTAGAAATAGCATCCTGGCTCTAATGCCTATGTTCTTTATCGGACTTATTATTTTAATAAAACTTCCTGATGATACTTCAAATGTAGATAAGCATGCAGTGAAATAGTGAGAGCAATGGTTAAGCGATAGTTGAACAATAGTTAAGCAATAGTTAAGCG
>DPPH01000049.1:0-625 GCA_003539375.1 Clostridiales bacterium | reverse complement strand
TAGTTAAGCGATAGTTGAACAATAGTATAGAAGAATAAAAAAATCTCGGGCTAATTTTAATAATGCCCGAGCTTTTTCTTTATAGTTTTATCCTTAATATCCTTACAGAATTCAGTACCGCTATTAGGGCAACTCCTACATCAGCAAAGACAGCCTGATACATCTGAGCCAATCCAAATGTACTTAGTATCATTACTAATGCTTTTATACCTAAGGCAAAGATTATATTTTGCCATACTATAGTTCTTGTCATTTTAGCTATTTTAAAGGATTGGACAAGTTTCTCAGGTTCATCTGTCATAAGTACTACATCAGCAGCTTCTATCGCTGCGTCAGACCCTAAACCTCCCATAGCAACTCCTACATCAGCCCTTGCTATTACAGGAGCATCATTAATCCCGTCTCCTACAAATATAGTTTTTTCTTTATCCTTGCTTAAATTTTCTTCAAGAATTCTAACCTTGTCCTCCGGTAAAAGTTGTGCATGGTATTCATCTATACCTACTAGTTTCCCAATTTCTGAAGCAGTACTTTCGTTATCACCGGTTAGCAT
Source organism: Clostridiales bacterium (assembly GCA_003539375.1). Classification (GTDB taxonomy): domain Bacteria; phylum Bacillota; class Clostridia; order Tissierellales; family Dethiosulfatibacteraceae; genus UBA8670. Next base: position 72 of record DPPH01000049.1, on the reverse strand, counting down.
TATAGTCTTCATATTAAGTTTTTTCAAAGCTTTTACTGCTTCTATAGTCGTTTCTTTTAGTTCATCTTTAAT
>DPPH01000210.1 GCA_003539375.1 Clostridiales bacterium | reverse complement strand
TCATATGGAAGATTACTAAAATAGTAAAGCCCTTGAATTCAAGGGCTTTATTCTTTATTAACTTATATTTACTAAGAATTAATACTCAGGTGGCAATGCCATCATTTCTTCATAATTAAAGACGGGTCCATCAACACACATATAATGACTTCCTACTTTACAATGACCGCATTTTCCTGCTCCACATCGCATATGGGTTTCCAGTGTTACAAGGATATTTTCTGATTTTAAACCAAGATCCAAAAGATCTCTTGCTACTTTTTTAATCCTTCTTGGTGATGCACATACTAATGCAGTAGTGTTTGACCAATCAAGGTCGAGACCAGGTAGTAAATCATTCACATAACCATTATATGCATCGACTTCATCTGTAGGATATTTGAGTGCATATTTTACTGTTATGTTAGGAACCTTTGACCACTTTATCATTTCATCTTTATAAAGAAGTTTTTCATATCTTAGAGCACTAGCCATTATATAAACTTTATTGAAATCATTTGAATTAGCTACAACAGGTTCAATAACAGATCTAAGTGGTGCCATGGCTACTCCTGAACCTATAAAAACCAAATTGCGGCCTTTAAGAGTATCATATGGAAAAGCTCGTCCGTAAGGTCCTCTCAATCCAACCTTATCTCCTTCTTTCATTTGAAATAATATATCGGTTACAGAACCAACGTTTTTAAAGTCAAATACTAACTCGTCAGTTTGTTCTGGGCCATAAGGTATGGAAAGAGGTACTTCACCTTTTCCGAAAACCGTTACTTGGAAGAACTGACCTTTGTACTCATAGTTTTTATGAAGCTCCGGATCGTCATACTTCATAAAAAGACGTTTTATTTCAGGCGTTTCCTGCTTGACACGTGTTATTGTTGCAACATCTGGTGCATACAAACCCTTTTTAGATTTTATTTCACGATATATAATTTCATGGCGCATCTTAGTGATTTGATGAATTGCCGGTGGTTCAGGGTTTTCTTTTGCAGTCTTTTGGATTTTCCCAATAATATCTATGATGCTTATGTAGGTTGGACATACATCCGTACATCTTCCACATCCGGAACAACCTTTATAACCAAATCTTTCCTCAATGTATTTTAGTTTATCATATATTCTGTATCTAACACGGGAAACATCATCTCTTGGATTATGATATTCTGCATTCCTGGTAAAGTGTTTACTTTGACATGAATCCCAATATCTTACTCGACGTCCCTGATTATCGTCGAGAGTTTCTTCAACTACATTAAAGCAAGTACAGGTTGGACATACGTTGGTACATCCTGTACAGCCAATACATGCATTTGCCTCATCTAACCAAAAGTCAGCATTGAAGGTTTTTGCCATATCATCCCAAAGGTTAGTCAGGTCCATTTTTAATGGGAAACTTTCTTCAACTTCTGCCATTAAATCATTTTTTTCCTTAAGTATACTATCATCAACTTCAGTTAAAAATGATTCTATTTGATTAATTAGTGATTGACCTTTTGGAGTGGCAACCTCGATCAAATAGTATGAATCTATAGGAGTGAAAGCCAAATCATGACCTATAGTTGAAAAGACACCTGTTCCAACAGAAGTACAGAAACAGTGTTGACCAGCTTGAAGACAGTTTACAGCTATGATAGTAGTTTCAGATCTCCTAGACTTATAGTTAGGATCAGGAAACTCTTGAAGAAAAAATCTGTCTGTATATGCAATGCCATAAGTATCACATGCTCTTACTCCAAAAAGGATTCGATTTTTTGCATGTTGATGAGCAAGACTTTCTACTTCGATGTCATCTCTATTTCGCTTCCATTGGAATAAGCCTTCTTTTTGTTCGAAGATCATTTCTTTTGCTGGTAAAGTTAGATTAATATAATCTTCAGTTCTATCACCTTCACCAAGGGGCAATAGTTGAATGTCTTTGCCTTTTCCAACTGGCACATAAACCGAGCTCTTTTCGTTCCAAATATTAAGAACTTGGTCTAAGCTGTCCTTATTTAGGGTGTAAAGTTTGTTTGATTTCATTTTTCCACCTCGATTCTTACCGCTGAAACCTTAAGCGCCGGTATATTTATAAAAGGATCTAAATTTTGGCCCGTTAACCGATTGGCTGGTGATTCAGCAAAATGAAAGGGAACAAATAATGTTTTTTTCATTTATACGATTTGTTATCATTGCCGGTGCAACAATACTACCTCTAGCAGAAGTAATCCTTATCGGCTGATGGTCTTTAATTCCAAGTTCTTCAGCATCTTTTGTGTGTATTTCAACAAATCCTTCTGGATATTCCAAAGCAAGCGTCCAAACTTTACGGGTCATTGTGCCTGTATGGTATTGATGAGTTACCCTTCCCGTAGTTAATATAAATGGATATTCTTCACTTCGTTGGTCTCCAATAAATTCAAAATCATTAACGGTAAATAGACCTTTTCCTCGCTTAAACTCTCCAACGTGTAAGATTGGTGTACCTGGATGATTCTTATCAGGACAAGGCCATTGAATGCCTACTTCTTTTATACGATTATGGGTTATACCACCGTAGATTTCTGCTGCTTCATTGATTTCGTCCATAATTTCAGATGGATTCTTATAATTAGCATCCATACCCAGTCGCTTCATTATTTCAATCATAATTTGCCAGTCAGGCTTTGAATTACCAATTGGCTCAATAACTTTATGTATCATCTGTACTCTTCGATCAGTATTAGTATAGGTTCCTTCTCTTTCCAAAAAGCTGGCAGCAGGCAAAACAACATCAGCAAATTCAGCAGTTTCGGTAAAGAATATGTCCTGTACTACAAGAAATGGAACTTTTTTTAGACAATGTATTGTGTGCTTCTGGTCGGGGTCGGATAGTACTGGATTTTCCCCAACTATGTAAGCCGCTTTCATAATTCCTTTTTCCATCAGGTTAAACATTTGGATAATATTTCTGCCGCGAAGGCAGGAAAAATCTCCCCAGATTTTGGTAAAGTGTTCTTTAGTTTTAGGCCATTCAGGTCGTTGATAACCTGGCAAAAAGTCCGGTAATGCTCCCATATCTCCCGCTCCCTGAACATTATTTTGACCACGTAAAGGATTAATACCTGTGGATGGTCTTCCAACATGCCCTGTTATCATTGCTAGGTTAGCTAATGCTCTAATACTTTTTACTGCAGTTGTTTGTTGTGTCACACCCATGGTGAAAATAATCATAGCCTTGTCAGTGGTCGCATATCTTCGGGCAAATTTTCGAATTGTATCAGCTGGTACTTTAGATATGGATTCTGCCCATTCAGGAGTACAATCCTTAACTGATTCTTTCATTTCTTCATAGTTTTCCGTTCTGGTTTTGATAAAGTTTGAATCAATCAAATTTTCATTAATAATAACGTGGATCATTGCATTAATCATAGGCAAATTCGTTCCGGGCTCAATAGGGGCATATCCATGGGCAAAATCTGTCAGTCGAATCTTTCTTGGGTCAACAACATATAATTCTGCACCTTTATCAAGTGCTTCAAATATTCTAGTACTTGCTAATGGATGCTGCTCAGTAGTATTAGAACCAATAACCATGATAAGTTCAGCATTGCTAATATCATTCATAGTATTTGTAGCGCCTCCGGCTCCAAATGATGTAGAAAGACCTTCTACCGTTGGACTGTGTCAGAGACGTGCACAATGATCTATACTACTTGTTTTAAGCCCTGCTCTAGCCATTTTAGTCATTAAATAGTTCTCTTCGTTGGTGCATCTAGCTGAAGAAATTATTCCGATTCGTTCTGTATTGTCTTCATCAATCATTGCATCTTTAAATCCCGATGCAACTTTTTCCAATGCTTCATCCCAGGTAGCTTCTCTAAATGTTCCGTCATCCTGACGAATTAAGGGGCTAGTTAAACGTCGAGAATCTCTAACAAATGCATAGCCATGCCACCCTTTAGAACAAAGTTTTCCTTTACTGACTACATGATTGTAGCTTGGTGTGATTCCTAAAATAGTATCATCATCAGCCACATTAACGTAAATACCACAGCCACAACCACAATAACCACAAGTAGTTTCAACACGTTTCAATAAAATCCCTCCTTATTAAAAATGAATAAAAATCAAAATATTTATTATTTAATTTTATCATATTTTTGAAAAGATTACGATAGTTGCTCAAGGTCCCTTAATAAATAGAATGACAAACACGCGATACTTACTAATGGATAAGTTGAAATAAAAAAATCAAAAGCATAATATTATTCATAAGATTGACTTTATTTTTTTAGAGTATTATAATTATTACGAAATATTAATTAATTTGCATCCTATGAGAATACCATTAAGAGTGGATCAATTTAATTTTTCATATCTAAATAAATTTCAATAAAAAGAGACTAAAGCTTGATATATCAAGTTAAATAAAGAGGAGGAGAAACAATGACTTATAGTCCAAAACTAGGAAGTACAATTACAAAAACTAAAATGAGAACACCGGATAACATATCACCATTTTCTGGCATGTGTTCTGTATGTTCTTCAAATTGTACTGGTACTTGTGAAATAGGTTTATCTGCAGTAAGAGGTAGAGAAGCAATTTATCCTTATCAAACTGATAAACATCAATTTGCATCAGAAAAAAATTATCCTGTTGATTTTTCTCATTTAAATATTAATGGCCACGTATTTGGTGCAGTAGGGTGCGATGAAGATCCTTATGATGCAACTTATCCAAAAGTAAATACTGAAAAAATAATAGGAAAACATAACCATATAAAACTCAAGTTGCCTGTGATACTACCTGCAATGGCTAAACTAAACTGGAAAGATTATTATGCAGGAGCAGCACTAGCAGGAGTTCTCGTAGTAATTGGAGAAGATGTAATTTTAAAGGATAAAGAATTAAAGTTAAAAAATAACAAAGTTGTTAGTTCTCCACTCATTGAAGAAATGGTAAATTCTTTTAGAACATACCACCGAGGTTATGGGGATATTGTTCTTCAGGGAAATTTTGACGATGAGTATATGGGTGTACTTGAATATGCGGTAAAAGAACTTGGTGTTGAATCGATAGAAATAAAATTCGGTCAGGCTGCTAAAGGAATACAGGGCATGGGAATGGTAAATAGCTTAGAAGAAGCTTTAGAACTTAAAAAAATGGGCTATGTAGTTTATCCAAATCCAGAAGACAAAGATATTGCAAAAGCATATAAAGAGGGTAAAGGTCTTAAATTTGAGAGAATTGGAAAGTTACCTATGTGGGATGAAGATATATTAGTAAACAGAGTAAAGCAGCTTAGAGAAATGGGAGCTAAAAGAATATTTTTTAAAACAGGACCATTTGATCCATTAGACTTATTAAAAATATTGAGAATTGCTTCAAAATCAGAAATAGATTTGGTTACCTTCGATGGGGCAGGAGGAGGAAGCGGAAACAGTCCTGTTAAAATGATGAATGAATGGGGAATACCAACTGTAGAAATGGAAAGTATTTTATATAATATGTTAAAAAAATTAGAAGCTAAAGGTTATAATCTTCCTGAAGTTGCAATAGCTGGTGGAATATCAATGGAAGACCATGTTTTCAAGACTCTAGCACTAGGAGCTAATCATATTAAAATGGTTGGAATAGGAAGAGCTGCAATGGCTGCAGCTATGGTTGGAAAACAGGTTGAAGATATTTTAAGGGAAGGGAATGTGCCAAAAGAACTCCAAAGATTTGGAAGCACAAAAACAGAGATTTTTGAAGATATAAAGGACCTTAAACTTTATTATGATAATGTTGAAGATATATCCTGTGGAGCAGTAGGGCTATACTCATATTTAAATAGGATTACAGTAGGACTCCAACAGCTTATGGCTTTAAACAGAAAGTTTGATTTAGAAAGTATAGAAAGAAATGATATAGTACCCCTCACAGTTGAAGCTAAAAAAATTACCGGTCTTATGGATTACAGCCAGTTAATGGAAAAGGCTTTAGAGGAAATATAAATATACCTAACACAAGAAAATAGTTACATACTTTTTAGCGATATTCTAAACCTTTTAGAGTTTATTGAATATCGCTAAATTATATTTAGTTCATTTTTATTTTAAATAAAGTTTTAGAATTTAAATTTAATGATACTTAAGATAGGGGGTTTTAATTTTATGGATAGTCTTTTTAAATTACAATTAGGAAGTATTTAATTAATTTGTTATAATAAAGAAGTTAAAAATACTTTAATTAAATATTTGCTAATTATGAGAATTAAAACTCTCAACAACATAAGAAAAGAGTGAACAATATGAAAAAGAAAACTACAATTAATGATGAGGGCATGTTGAAAGAGCTTCTTTTATTCTACGTGCCTTTAGGTATGTACACAATGATTATGATGAGTACCCATAATGTTATAAATTCAGGAATTGCACGAGCACCAAATGCAGAACTAAATTTGGCAGCCTATGCTGTTACAATGACTATAATGAATATTTTTGCATCTCCATGTTTTGTAACTAGGCAGATGCTAGTTGCTTTAGCAAAGGACAAAGAATCTCTAAAAGTTTCAAGAAATGTAATACTTAAAATAGCTACAGTTTCATTAATCGTTATTATGATTATATCATTTACCCCTTTGGGCGAATTCATTTTTATTAAATTATTTAATACACCTAAAGAATTGATGAGTGAAGTGAAAACTGCTGCAGTTTTTGCACTTTCTTTACCCTTTGTTTATTCTTTACGGGCTTACTCTCAAGGTATAATTATTTTAAATAAAAAAACCAGATATTTAACATATTCAGTAATTATTAGAATTGTTTACATGATTATTTTAGCCTCAATTTTACCTAGACTAGGTTTTCTAGGTGGTGCTACTATAGGAATGATATTATGGACTTCTGGAATAGGCCTGGAAGCTTCATTCAATTTTATATTATCTCGGGGCATTTATAAAAATATACCTGATAAACCAAATTATACTGAAGGTGAACGAGACCTATCACCTAAAGATGCTTTTAGCTTTGTTTGGCCTCTATTGATTATGTCTTTTTTATGGATGTTGGGACTTCCAATTATTAATTCAGGATTAGGACGTACCTATAATCCAGAATTTTCAATAGCAACTTTTCAAATTTCTCGTAATAATGTTTGGATTATTATGGGGTTTTTAGAAACTAATATGAGACAAGTTTCTTTGATTTTTGGAACTAGTGAGGAGAAAATTCAATATCTTAAAAAATTCACCTTAGGAGTTGGTGTTACTCTAACTTTAATTATAGGGGTACTAGCCTTAACACCAATAGGAAACTGGGGACTTATTAATATTATAGGAGTAAGTGAATCTATAGCTAGTGCTAGTAGATCAGTAATGATGATATTAATTTTATTACCTATTATTATTTCTTACTCTGAATACTATATGGGTTTGTTGATGAGACTTAAAAGTACAAAGTCATTAAGTATAGCTAAAATAATTAATCTTGGATTTGCAATTTTTTCAGTAATTGGGCTTTCAATTATAGCACCACAGCTGGGAGCTGCTATAGGAGCAATTGGTTTGATTTTTGGATATACAGCTGAAATGATTTATGTTAGGTATACTTATTATAGATTAGTCGAAGCTGCTAATTAGTAATTGAATTTGAAAGATGGTAAAATTATAATATTAAAAAACTATATATATTAAAAATTTAAAAATATAAATGTAGAGGAGCTCTAATTTGGATTATAACAACAAACGCAGTATGATATTAAAGGGAAATATGGCACGTGTAATTTTAACTTTAGCTGCACCTATTATGATTAATAATTCTATTCAGACTATTTATAATCTTGCGGATACCTATTGGGTTAGTCGGATTGGAGATACACAAATTGCAGCAATTACATTAGTTTGGCCTATTATTTTTCTTATGATATCTATAGGTATAGGTATTTCAATAGCCGGAACAGCTATAATTTCTCAGTATATTGGTGCTGGGTTATTAAGAAAAGCAGAAAATGTAGCAGGTCAGGTAATTTCAATATCATTTATTGTTTCTGCAGTAATTGGATTTACAAGTGCTTATTTTGCATCATATATTGTAAGTGCGATTGGAGGCACAGGAGAGCTGTTATCAGAAGCTACAAGTTATCTTAGGGTGATTTTTATAGGACTACCTATGATGTTTTTGTTCTTTTCATTCACAACAATAAAGCAGGGTCAAGGAGATACCCTTACACCTATGAAATATGGTGCACTATCCCTATTATTAAACATTATTCTAGACCCTATTTTTATCTTTGTATTTGGATTGGGAGTAAAAGGGGCTGCAATAGCAACTGTACTTTCTCGTGGGTTATTTGCTGTTTATGCTATTTATAAATTATTCGTAAATGAAGATAATAACAGCATAAGTATAAACTGGAAACTTTTAAAGCCAAATGTTATTGATTCAAAAAAGCTATTGTCAGTTGCTGTCCCATCGTCTGTTGGGCAAGCTACCGAAGCTTTTGGATTTACAATTTTGACTATGTTTGTGTTATCATTTGGTGAATCTACAGTAGCTGCATTTGGTATAACTAATAGGATTAATTCATTAATATTAATGCCGGCTATGGGTATAGGTACTGCATTAGCAACGATTATAGGACAAAACATAGGAGCTGATAACATAAAAAGAGCAAAACAAGCTGTAAGGACTAGTGCACTATTAAGCACTGTTTTTTTAGTGACTGGAGGTATAATTATTTTCCTTTCGGCAGATACTTTAATAGGCTTTTTTACTACCAATAAGGAAGTTCTATCACAAGGAACATATTTTCTTAAACTTATAACCCTAGCATTACCATTGATGGGGTTTTATCGTGTATTTATTGGTACTTTCCAAGGCTCCGGACATACAGTTTTGTCTATGATGCTTATGACTGCTAGATTGTGGGTTTTTAGGATTCCACTGGTAATTATACTTAAGAATACAACTAATTTACAAGAAAAATCTATTTGGTTTGCGATGATTATAAGCAATGTTTTGATTTGCATGATTTCTTTCGGGATGTATTTAACCGGTAGGTGGCAGAATAAAGTTATTAAGGACAGCAAACTTAAAGATAAAGTTTCAATAGGAGAAGTTTAATATTATATTTTACCTATAGATTAGAAAAATAAGACTTTGGATAGGTTACACTAAATTAATAGGAGGTAGCAAAATTGGGATCAAAAGGAGAAAAAATTACAGTAGTTGGGGCTGGAACTATAGGGTCATTAACAGCATACACACTTATGGCCAAGAAATCATCATCAGAAATTACTTTAGTTAATAGAAATGAAGATAAAGCATCTGTCAAAACATTCGACATGTCCCATACTTTACCTTTAATTGGTGGAACAAGCATAGAAGGTGGTTCATATGAAAAATCAAAAGGATCGCAAGTAATAATTATTACCTCTGGAGTTCTTCCTAAACTAAATGGAAGCCGCATGGATGTGTTACAGCATAATTTAGATATATATAGAAACCTAATACCTAAATTAGCAGATTTAAGTCCCGAAGCAGTTATTGTAACTGTTACAAATCCTGTAGATATTATGGCTCTTGCTGCTGCGAAATATTCCGGGTTTAGTAATAGGAAAATTATAGGCTCAGGAACTTTACTAGATTCAATGCGATTTAGAAGTTTTATTTCAAAAGCAATAAAGGTTCCTCCAGAAGATGTTGATGCAATAATAGTAGGCGAACATGGAGATACTATGGTTCCAATATGGAGTCAAACAAAAATAAAAGGGGTTAATGTTCAAAAGTATGTAAAGGATAGGGGTATTTATTGGAATAATGAAGTGGAAAATGATATTTTCCAAAAAACTAAAAATGCTGGCTGGAAAATTCGTGAGGGTAATCAGCACAGTTCCTATGCTATAGCATATTCAGCTACAACAATTGCTGAAGCCATTATACAGGAAAGTCAAGAATATTTGCCAATATCTTTCGAGCAAAGTGATACTTATGGTTTAAAAGACCTATTTATGAGTTTACCGATACAACTAGGCAAAGAAGGATATAAAAGGGTATATGAACTCGATTTTACAAAGCAAGAACTTAAACTAATAGATGAATCAGCTCGTAAATTGAAAAGCAATATAGAAAAAATAAAATTTTAATGATTTAAAATGGGATTAGGTTAAATAACTTAATCTCTTTTTTGTTGTGTAAATGATTAGATTTCATATATGTTTAAAAAATTAGTATTAATGGTATAAATAAAATATAGACGAACAATTTCAAGATAATAAGATTTCTTTACTGATAGAGGAGGAATATTTTTA
>DPPH01000130.1 GCA_003539375.1 Clostridiales bacterium | reverse complement strand
ATACTAAACTATAAACCGAATATACCATTGTGCTTGATTGAAGCTAAAGACAACAACCATACTATAGGGGATGGTATGCAGCAGGCTATAGCTTACGGAGAAGTATTAGATATACCCTTTATATATAGTTCTAATGGAGATGGTTTTTTAGAACATGACAAGTTTACTGGTAAAGAAAAAGAAATAAGCTTGGCTGAATTTCCAAGTCCTGATGAACTTTGGGACAGATATAGAAAAGGAAAAGGACTAGAACCAAAAGAAGAAGAAATAATAAAAGAAGATTACTTTTTTGAGATGGGAGGTAAAACTCCAAGATACTATCAAAGAGTAGCAATCAACAAAGCAATAGAAGCAATTGCAAAAGGACAAAACAGATTACTTTTAGTAATGGCAACAGGTACAGGAAAAACCTATACTGCATTTCAAATAATATATAGACTTTGGAAAGCAAGAGTTAAAAAAAGAATTCTTTTTCTTGCAGATAGAAATATATTAGTAGATCAGACGATGAGCAATGACTTTAAACATTTTGATGATAAAATGGTTAAGTTGAACCGTAAAGATGTAGATAAAGCTCATGAGATATATTTAGCACTATATCAAAGTATGACGGGAAGTGAAGACTGGCAAAATATATATAAAGAATTTAGTCCGGATTTCTTTGATTTGGTAATTGTAGATGAGTGCCACAGAGGTTCCGCAAAGGAAGATTCTATGTGGAGAGAAGTGTTGGAGTACTTTACAAATGCAACACAAATAGGGCTAACAGCTACACCAAAGGAAACAAAAGATGTTTCAACTTCAACCTATTTTGATGACCCTGTCTATACCTACTCCTTAAAACAAGGAATTGAAGATGGATTTTTAGCACCTTATAAAGTTATAAGGGTAGCTCTAGATAAAGATTTATTGGGTTTTAGACCTACAAGAGGACAGCTTGATAAATATGGAAATTTAATAGAAGATAGAGAGTATAATGTATCGGATTATGATAAAAATTTAATCTTAGAAAAACGTATAGAAATAGTAGCAAAGAAAATAACTGAATTTTTAAAAAATAGCGATAGATATAGTAAAACTATCGTATTTTGTGTTGATATAGAACATGCAGAAAAGATGAGACAGGCTTTAGTAAATGAAAACTCCGATCTTGTAAAAGAAAATAGTAAATACGTAATGAGAATAACTGGAGACAACCAGGAAGGAAAAGCACAGCTTGATAATTTCATAGATCCTGCTACAAAATATCCAACTATAGTTACTACAAGTATGCTCCTAACTACAGGAGTAGATGCACAAACTTGCAAACTTATAGTCATAGATAGCGTAATAAACAGCATGACAAAATTCAAGCAAATGATAGGAAGAGGAACAAGGATAAGAGAAGATTACGACAAGTACTATTTTACTATAATGGACTTTAGAGGAGCTACAAGACTATTTGCAGATCCTAAATTCGACGGAGAACCTGTAGTTATATACGAACCAGATACAGGAGATCCCGTAACACCACCAGACCCAGAAGGAGGAGAATTACCTCCAGATATAGATGGAGGAGATATAGTAGTTGATCCTCCAGGTGGAACTTATGGGGGAGATGATGGACCTGGTAGAGTTAAATACTATGTGGATAACGTGGAAGTGAAAGTAATAAATGAAATAATACAGTACTACGACACAGATGGTAAGTTAGTAACTGAATCACTTGTAGATTACACAAAGAAAAATTTAAAAAAAGAGTATGCAGACCTGGATGAATTCATCAAAAGATGGAACGAAGAAGATAGAAAGACTGCAATAATTGAAGAGCTTAAAGAACACGGAGTATTTTTAAAAGAAGTAAGAGAGGAAGTAGATAAGAATTTAGATGACTTTGACTTAATACTACATCTTGCCTTTGACCAAAAACCTCTTACTAGAAAAGAAAGGGCAGATAATGTAGTCAAAAGAAACTATTTTAGTAAATATTCAGATATTGCAAGAGAAGTATTGGAAGCACTACTTGATAAGTATAAGAATGAAGGAATAAAAGAAATTGAAAATATAGAGGTACTAACATTAGATCCTTTTAACAAAATAGCACCTGTAACAAAGATAGTTAAAGAATTTGGTGGAAGAGAAAAGTATCTGGAAACAGTTAAAGAATTAGAAAAAGAATTATATGCATAACAAAATAGAAGGAGAAATATAAATGACAATAAAATCATTAATAAAATCAATTCAAGACACAATGAGACAGGATTCAGGAGTAGACGGAGATGCTCAGAGAATATCACAACTTGTATGGATGCTGTTTTTAAAAGTATATGATGCAAAAGAAAGTGAATGGGAAATATTTGATCCAGAATATACATCTATAATACCGGAAGAACTAAGGTGGAGAAACTGGGCAGAAGATTCTGAAGGTATTACTGGAGATGAATTATTAGATTTTGTGAATGAAAAACTATTTAAACAATTAAAAGAATTGGAGATAGATGAAAGCACAGATAAGAGAGGAATGATAGTTAAAGCAGTATTTGATGACAGCTACAACTATATGAAATCCGGAACTCTTCTCAGGAAAGTTATAAATAAATTAAATGAAATTGACTTTGAAGATTATCAAGAAAGACATGC
>DPPH01000168.1:773-2573 GCA_003539375.1 Clostridiales bacterium | reverse complement strand
AGAGAATTAATTTCAAATTCCAGCGATGCTATTGACAAAATTTATTATAAAGCTCTTACTGATGATAACATCAAATTTGATAAAAGCAAGTATCAAATAAAAATCGATGTAGATAAGGATAATAGAATATTAACCGTCTCGGATACGGGTATAGGAATGACAAAAGAAGAACTTGAAGAAAATTTAGGAGTTATAGCCCAGAGTGGTTCTTTTAACTTTAAAAATTTAAACAAGGTTAAAGATGGATACGATATTATCGGCCAATTTGGGGTTGGATTTTATTCAGCTTTCATGGTAGCTGATAAGGTTGAAGTTTATACAAAATCCTTAGGAGAGGATACCGGTTACAAATGGATTTCTGAAGGCGCTGATGGATACCTAATCGAAGAATATGAAAAAGATACTGTTGGTACAGATATAATATTAACTATAAAAGAAAATGATGAAGATGAAAACTACGATAAATATCTAAATACAAATCAACTCCAACAAATAGTTAAAAAATACTCTGATTTTATAAGGTATCCAATAAAAATGGAAATAGAAAAAACTAGGTTGAAAGAGGGTACTGAAGACGAGTACGAAAGTTATACCGAGTTAGAAACTGTAAACAGTATGGTTCCAATTTGGAAAAAGAACAAACTTAACCTTAAAGATGAAGACTATGAAAATTTTTATTCTGAAAAGCATTTTGGTTTCGATAAACCTTTAAGTCATCTTCATATAAGTGTAGATGGAGTAATAAGGTATAATGCAGTACTTTTCATACCTGAAAACATCCCCTTTGACTACTACAGTAAGGAATATGAAAAAGGCTTAGAACTTTATTCAAACGGCGTATTGATAATGAATAAATGTCCTGACTTACTTCCAGACTATTTTAGTTTTATTAAAGGTGTTGTAGATTCTGAAGACCTTACTCTAAACCTATCTAGGGAAGTTTTGCAGCACGACAGGCAGCTTCAATTTATAGCTAAAAACCTTAGAACTAAAATAAAAAAAGAATTGGAAACAATGATGAAGCACGATAGAGAAAAATATGAAAAATTCTATAATTCTTTTGGCAGACAGATTAAGTTCGGAGTATACGATGAATTTGGAAGAGATAAGGATTTTCTTAAAGATCTTTTAATGTTCTATTCTTCTAAAGAAGATAAAATGGTTACCTTAGATGAATATGTCTCTAGAATGCCTGAAGAACAGGAATTCATATATTATGCAGCTGGCGAATCAAAGGAAATGCTCAAAAAGCTTCCACAAACAGAGGCAGTTTTAGATAAAGGATTTGAAATTTTATACTTTACTGAAGATATAGATGAGTTCGCTATAAAAGTTCTTGAAGAATACCAAGAAAAAGAGTTTAAATCAGTATCAAGCAGCGATTTAGAGATTGACGATGTTGAAGATACTGAAGAAAACCAAGTTGAAGAAGATAAAAGAAAAGAAATTTTTGATTATATGACAAAATCCTTAAAGGGCAAAATTTCTAAAGTAAAAGCTTCTAAACGCCTTAAAAATCATCCTGTATGTTTATCTAATGAAGGTGATGTAAGTATAGAAATGGAAAAAGTATTAAAAAATATGCCTAACAATCAAAATATAAAGGCTGAAAAAATACTAGAAATTAACATAAACCATAAGGTATACCAAGCTATTAAAGATGCATATGAGAATGATAAAGATAAGTTAGACTTATACACTAACTTACTATACAACCAGGCTCTTTTAATCGAAGGACTCCCTTTAGAAGATCCTGTAGAATTTTCAAATAACATATCAAAAATCATGGACTAAAATTAA
>DPPH01000168.1:0-521 GCA_003539375.1 Clostridiales bacterium | reverse complement strand
ACTTCTCCTCTGGTTATATATTCATTTGGTCTAAAGGTACCATCGGGAAATCCTTCCAGAATATTTTTATCAATAAGATATTTTATTTCTTTTTCTGCCCAATGATCTTTTATGTCTGAAAATTTTCTTTCGTCATTAATTTTACTGATAATTTCTTCATAAGGAAATGCTTCTCCGGGACATAGGGGTTTTCTTATAGGATCTATTTCACAGTGGCCTATAATGTGATTTCTATTTATTGATATTTTCTTTTTGTATCTTCTATCCA
The DNA here is from genome assembly GCA_003539375.1 of Clostridiales bacterium. Taxonomy (GTDB): domain Bacteria; phylum Bacillota; class Clostridia; order Tissierellales; family Dethiosulfatibacteraceae; genus UBA8670. The sequence goes on along the minus strand of DPPH01000168.1, from coordinate 253 downwards.
CATAATCAATTATATATCTGTGGAGCCAGATGCTTCCTTCAAGCTGTGCTTTTGTTAGTGCACCCCTAGTTTCTTTATATATGCCCTCGTGTTCAATAGATATTGTATATCTATTAGGGTTAATATTCCTACTTCTAACTAATTCTGAACTCGATTTTTTTATGTCCCTTATATAAAGTCCATTTCCCCAAGCCATATTTTCAATATTTACAAACTGAAATATCTTCCCTTCTTTATCTACTAAAAAATGTGC
>DPPH01000146.1 GCA_003539375.1 Clostridiales bacterium | reverse complement strand
AGATCTTTTGACGGTGGAAAAACTTTCACCACAAATCCTGATGGAATTGGCGTAGAGCATACTAATACATATAAAACACAGTTGGGAGATGGAACCGGTAGCGAAGGTAGAGATTATGAACCTAAAGTAGAAGAAATAAGTTTCTATGGACCAGGTGAATTTGAACCGGCTAGAAATCTTTCTCAACTTACAAATAACAAAGCATCAGTTATTGAACCTAGATTAGTAGGACCACCTCCAACTATATTTAGTATTGATGAACAAGGAAATGAATATATTAAGTATGAAGAGGATAAAAATAATAAAAATGTATATTGGGTAACTTACGGTACATCAACAAATCCTGGCAAAAAATCCACAGAAGATAAGGAGCCTTTAGATCTTTACTACAGTTATACAAATGACTTTGGAGATACCTACTATACTGTAGAAAAAATTCCAAATCCAGATAGTAAAGGTAAATTTAAAGAAAACTATGTAGAAGGAGAAGAAGTATATGTTTGGGATTGGTTGGCTAAAGATACCGGAAACAAAGTAGCTGCCCAAGCAGAATGCCAGATTAGAATGTCTCCAAGTGGTGAAGTATTTTATGCAGTTTGGAATGAAGCAGGAGATAAGATAAGCGATGTAATGTTTAGAAGAATCATTCCAAGTGGAGTAATTATTGAAGGTGTAGTAAATCAAATAGATGAAACATCACCTGTAATTACAATCAAAGGTATAGCCGACGGAGATATAGTAAGTGAAAAAGTAGATATAGAAATAACACTGGATGAACCTGGAGATTGGACTGCTGAATTGACTACAGACGGGACTACAGATACATATACAAATACTTTCAGTATTGAAGATTACGGAGTTTATAATCTTAATATAAAAGCAGAAGACCTTAATGGAAACATTGGTGAAAAAACAATAACATTTACTATAGCAGATTATGTTCCAACTATTCAAGTTTTAGGAATAGAAAACAATACCTATACTACTAGTTCACTAAGAATAACAATAGATACTACCGGTGAAAGTGAAGAAATACTTCTTACTAAAGATGGAGTACCTCAAGAATCAAAAGGAAGATACAATTTAGATGAAGAAGGAAAATATAAACTTGTTGTAGTGTCAGAATCTAAGGGACTAAGAGCAGAAAAGAATTTGACCTTTGTAATTGATAAAACACCACCGAAAATAAGCATTAAGGGTGTTGAAGACGGTAAGTCTTATTTGGGAAGCGCAAAACCTATAGTAGAAGTAACAGACAACTACAGTACAAAACTCAACAATCTAGAGATTAAGTTAAACGATAGAGATTTTCTATCATCAACGAAAATAACTAAAGCCGATGATTATACTATTAGCGTATTAGCAGAAGATGAAGCCGGAAATATCTCAGAATTAATCTTAGACTTTACTGTAAAAGAAAAGAGAGATAATCCATCAAATAGAGAGGTTGCATTAAATGATGGAGAAATACCTGAATCAAACCCTCAAGAATTTACAGGTCAGCTGGTACAGGAAGAAGGAAAATCTTCAGTAGTAACGGGATATAATTTAACCATATTAATCCCAGAGAATACCTTTAACGAACCTGTTGACTATATTATTACAAAACTTGAAGAGCAAGCATATGGAACAAGAATATTAAAAATTGGAGATGATGCATACGATATTAAATTTATGGATTCAAGTGGAAATGAGATTAGTGAATTTCCAAATGGTATAGATTTAATCTTCGAATATGATGAAGAAAATCTACCAAAGGGACTAAGTGAAGAAGAGATTAAAATCCTATACTACGATGATAATTTAAAAATGTGGATAGCAGTTCCTTGTGAAGTAGATACTGAAAACAACACAGTATCTGCAACAGTATACCATCTTTCTACATACTCCACAGCACTATATCCAAATTTCCCTAAACTACTGGATTCTAAAGGCCACTGGTCTGAAAGAATGATATATAAATCAGTCAGTATGAATATAGTCTGTGGAGATCAAAAAGGGAACTTTAATCCTGACGATTACATTACAAAAGAAGAAATGGCAAAAGTATTAGTAAATGCCTTAGGATTAGAAAATGATGATATACCTGAAATAAAAGACGTAGAAAACGTATCTCAGTGGGCTAAAGATTATGTAAGACAAGCAGTAGCAGCAAATGCTATGGAATTAGATGAAGATGGAAACTTTAATCCAAAACAAATGGCAACTAGAGAGGATATTTTAAAAGCAGCAGAAAAAGTATTTGCTCTTGATGAGACAGATATAGAAATTCAATATGAAGACTTAGAAGAAGTGCCGGTCCACTTAAGAGAAACTCTAAGAAAATTAACAGGAGAAGCTATTGTTAAGGGTTATCCTGACGGAACATTTAGAGTTAGAAATAACATCAGAAGATGCGAGTTCATAAAAATAATATCTGAATATTTAGATAAATAAAAGTAAAGGAGGAGAAATCATGTTAGGTAAAAGAAAAATATTATACTGGACTTTAGTTACTGTTTTAATTCTTTCTTTAATACCAATGAGTATCTTTGCTCAAGGAGGTAATGAAGATAGTGGTGGCAGTAGCAGCGCAGAAGAAAAGCCTTATATAAAAATCACTACATTTAAACCAAAAGAAGAAACAGAATATGCGTGGACCCTTGATGGAGAATTTACAGATTGGGAAGAAGTAGATACTTTATATTCTACAAACTTAATAGTAGAAGGTGAAAGAGAAAAAATCAAAGATGAGCTTAATATTGAGGTAAAAGCAGAACTTAGCATAGGTGTAGCAGATAAATTAATGGTACAGTTAGGATATTCTGAAGAAGTTGAGGAAGGTACCGACTTTATAGTAGTTAAGGAGTTTGATAACATTCCTTATATAATAATGGGAACAGATGAAGATTTAGGAATACAAACTGTAGGAATTGATTTTAGGTGTGAAGATCTAAAAAGAGAGTATTTTGATGAGATTGATAAATTCAGATTACTAGTACCTTATATAGTAAGTAATGGGAAAACTGGATACGAATTCGACACAAAAACTTTAGTTTTAGAAGAGCATGAAACTTATGCATATACACAAGTTGAATCAAATATTGTAGGTATAGTGACTACATATGGAGGAGTATGTGTACCTGATCTTGAAGAGTGGTTAATGTTTGAAGATGAAATTCCACTGGGAATTCAAGAAAGCTTCTCAATTGAGATGGAAGTTCAATCAGGAGAGCCAGAATTACTTGAAGGAAGGATGGTAAACTTTACTGCATATGCTTATCTTGAGAACAATGAAGGTTACAGTGTAGGATATGATGATGTACTAGCAGAGTTGAACCTTGAAATTCCTTTATTAAACTCTGAAAGTGCACCTGGTAAGTCTGGTGAAGACCATGGAAAACCTGAAAATCCAGGTCAGGAAAATGGAAAACCTCCGGTAGAAGAATCAGAAGAAGATGATCCAATAGAAAACCCAGGACAAGGCAACGGTGATAACCCAGGACAGGGAAATGAAGAAAACCCGGGACAAGGAAATCAAGAAGAGTTAATTGAAGATGAATTAATTCCAGAAGGAATGTTTGGGCTGTTTGGATTATGGTTACCTCCAACTGAAGATAATTTTATACTTGAAAAAAGCTGTAGTCAAATAAGATTTTGGGTTATGGAGCAGCTTATGCACCCTGAAATATGGATATTTGAAGAAGAAAATATAGAATTAACTGGAGGTGCTATACACTTTAACTCAGGTCCTGTATTAGAAATTGGTACCAGTGAACTTAAGACAAGCACAGGAAATGGAAAACACTCTAAGAATAATTTTGAAAATGGAGAAGGAGGATACTATAAATTTAATCTTAAAGGTAGAAATTGTCCTACACTTACAGAAGGTAGATATATATTAATGATAATGAATAGTGATGAACCTGTGTACTTCTCTGATGGAGTACCAGCTATGCTGCACTTTTCAGTTTTAGGAGACATGGATAAAGATATAGAGTATAGAAATCAAACAGATAATACAGATGCTAGAAGAACTAATATAGGTAGTAACAGATAAAAAAATACATCTAAATATAAAAAAACATAAAAAGCGGGTTTTTAAAAACCCGTTTTTTATATTGGAATACAAAAGATTAATAAAAAATCTATATTTTTTATATAAATCGATGCATAAAGATACATGGGTGGGGTATATTATAATCAATTAAAAAATCCTAAGGAGGAAACAAAAATGAGTAAAAAAATTTTTTCTATAATATTAGTAGTTTTAATGATGATGACTTCTGTGATGGTATATGCAGAAGATGGAACAGTAGTAGATATAGCAGTTAATGATGGAAGCTTTACAACATTAGTAGCAGCATTACAAAAGGCTGAATTAGTGGAAGCATTATCAGGAGAAGGACCATTTACAGTATTTGCACCTACTGATGATGCTTTTGCAGATTTACTAGCTCAGCTTGATATAACAGCAGAAGACTTATTGAATCATCCACAACTTAGTGATGTACTGCTATACCATGTAGTATCTGGAAAAGTAATGTCAACAGACTTATCAGAAGGAATGGAAGCACCAACACTTAAAGGTGATAATATAATGGTATCTTTAGAAGGTGGAGTTTTCATAAATGATTCTGAAGTAGTAACAGCAGACATCGAAGGATCAAATGGTGTGATACATGTAATAGACCAAGTATTAGTACCTGGTGATTTCGTACTAGAAACTGAAGAAGAGCAGGAACCAGTTCCACTACCTGATACTGGTGTAGCTACAGGAGTTTTAGCTTACTCAGCATTAGCAGCATTAGGAGTATCTGGAATGGTTTTAACAAAGAAAAAAATTAAATAAGTATAAATATTAAAGAAGGTAGAGTAAGGAAATCCTACCTTCTTTTTTTATGGTATTTTTAATTATAAAATATGGTATAATTAGAAAGGTGATTTTATGGAAATATATATTTTATACTATTATATAATTATTAACCTAGTATCCTTTTCT
>DPPH01000014.1:2405-4305 GCA_003539375.1 Clostridiales bacterium | reverse complement strand
AAACCAGCAAGATGACAAGCAAAGTCAGCAAAATCAGCAGGGCGACAAGCAACGTCAGCAAAACCAGCAAGATGACAAGCAAAACCAACAGCGAAAATAGTAGTTAGGTTAATAAAGCAAAAATACTAGAATTCTTTCATTAGTTTAATAGAGTTGGAGTTCATTATGACTATCAATGACCATCAAGACGAAAACCCAATCAAGCATGATTGGCGTACAGATTATTCAAACCGCCCATATTACGGCGATATCCAAAGAGAACTTCCTGATGTGGATTATGACCGTGATCTTCGTTCAGCCTATGAACTAGGTCAGCATGCCCGTAATGAGCGTGGTACTGATGCACGATTTGAAGATTCCGAAAGTGATTTGAAAGTAAAATGGGAAGAACTAAAGGCTGAATCACGCTTAAAGTGGGAACAAGCCAAACATGCGATTAAAGATGCATGGGACAAAATGTAAGCCAATATAATGATAATGAGCCTTTTAGGCTCATCATCAGCACATCTAAATAATAATTAAATAGGTGTAAAATGGACTTTATAAAAATACTATTAGCTGATACTACATTTACTTTTGCAGCAGAAATTGTACTTCGTAGTGTCTTGATGTACTTCCTGATTATCTTAGTTTTAAGATTTTCTGGTAAACGTGGTGTCAGGCAACTTTCTATCTTTGAAATCGCAATTATTCTTAGTTTAGGATCTGCTGCTGGCGATGCTATGTTCTATGAAGAAGTTCCTATCATTCATGCTGTCATCGTTTTTGCAGTAATTATGGCTTTATATCGCTTAACAACTTATTTAATGATGAAATCCGATGCTATTGAGACCGTATTGGAAGGTCGACCTATATACATCGTCAAAAATGGTTTACTGATTGTTGAGGATATTAAGCAAGAAAAGTATTCATATGATGAGTTCTTTGCTGAAATGCGCCAAAAGAAGATAGAGCATCTTGGACAAGTTAAAATGGCACTGCTTGAGACTGATGGCTGCCTAAGCGTGATCCCATATTCTAAAGAAAATATAAAATGGGGCCTTCCTCTATTTCCCGATGAATACCAAATCGCAGATCATCACAATGTAGATCACTTTTATTCTTGTATGTTGTGTGGCCAAACCCAACATTTAAATCATTTAAATGAAGAATGTCCACGCTGTCAAAATACCAAATGGGCTAAATCCTGTTTGTATTGCGAGGAATATAAAAATTAATAAGCTTTTGTTTTGACTTAGATTAATTCAATATTATTTAAAATGAATAGTTTAAGCGAACAAAAAATACACATTTCTTTACCTTACTCAAAGAGTAAATACTTAAAGTTTATATGGGTATCTTTGATCCAAAAAAGAGTTTCTGGCAAGTAACTCATAATCGATTGTAGATAACCTATTAAATTGTATAAGCACAAAATATCCGTCAACAAATAAGCCATTAACTTGCGTGAAAATAAATACTTATTTTCATAAAACGTTATAAAGCAAATGTATAAGAGAATGTGATATGAAAGAACCAAATACACCAAAAATCGACCAGCTTTCTGAGGAAGCATACGTGGATCCTATAGGTAAAACTCTTACCACTTCTTTAGGTGTTCCCGTAGCTGATAATCAAAATAGTCTAAAAATTAATGAGAAAGGCCCTACTCTTCTCGAGGACTTTCTTCTAAGGGATAAACTTATTCATTTTGATCGTGAGCGTATTCCAGAACGTGTTGTACATGCTCGAGGGGTCGGTGCTCATGGTTACTTTCAAGCTTATACCGGTAATGAAAAATGGACTAAAGCCAAGTTCCTAACGGACACAAATAATCAAACCCCTATCTTTGTCCGTATTTCTACAGTTCAAGGTGGGCGAGGTTCGGCTGATGTCGTTCGAGATGTACGAGGTTTTTCTG
>DPPH01000014.1:772-2164 GCA_003539375.1 Clostridiales bacterium | reverse complement strand
CTATAAAATTTTATACTGAAGAAGGAAATTATGATTTGGTGGGGAATAATATCCCTGTCTTCTTCATTCAGGATGCTATTAAATTTCCGGACTTTGTTCATGCAGTAAAACCAGAAGATGCCAATGAAGTTCCAACTGGTCAATCTGCCCATGATACTTTCTGGGATTTTATTTCTTTAAATACCGAAGCATCACATATGACTACTTGGATAATGTCTGATAGAGCAATTCCAAGAAATCTACGCTCTATACAAGGTTTTGGTGTTCATACATTTAGATTGATTAATAAGAATAATGAAGCATTCTTAGTGAAATTCCATTGGACTCCAAAGCAAGGGGTAGCTCAAGTCGTCTGGGATGAAGCCCTAAAAATTAATGGCAAAGATCCCGATTTTCACAGACGTGATCTGTGGGATGCTATTGAGCGTGGCAATTACCCGGAATGGGAATTAGGCGCACAAATTTTCTCTGAAGAAGATGCAAAACAATGGGACTTTGATGTCTTAGATGCTACAAAATTAATCCCAGAAGAACTTGTACCAGTCACTCCACTAGGTAAATTTGTTTTAAACAAAAATACAGATGATTTTTTCGCAGAAACAGAACAAGTTGCTTTTAGTCCTGCAAATATTGTCTCAGGTATAGATTTTAGTAACGATCCCCTTTTACAAGGACGGCTATTTAGCTATACGGATACTCACTTACACAGACTAGGTACGGTAAATTTTAATCAAATTCCAATTAACAAACCCGTTTGTCCTTTTCATACGAATAGACGAGGTGGTTATGCTAATCACGAAGTTTATAAAGGAAAGGCAAATTATGAACCTAATTCTGTTGATGAAAATTGGCCAAGAGAATCACCGAATGACAGTGGTGCCTTCAAGACACATACTGAAGAAGTACAAGGCAGCAAACTAAGAGTTCGACCAGAAAGTTTCGCTGATCATTTCTCGCAAGCCACAATGCACTACCATAGTTTGGAAAAACATGAACAACAGCATATTAAGGATGCATATTCTTTTGAATTATCTAAGGTTAAATCGGAAGATATCCGCAGACGTGTAGTTTACGCTGTCTTAGCTAATATTGACTTGGACTTAGCTGAATATGTTGCGAAAGAGTTAGGTATTAAAACTCCCCCTAAACAGCAAGATAGTCTGCACCAACCCGTAATTGCATCTTCGAAAAGATTAAGTACCTCATCTTTTCCTGCATCTGATATTAAACAGCGAAAAATTGCCTTGCTCGTTCATAACGGTGTAAATGCGTCATCAATAGATGATATTAAAATATGGGCTGAAGCAGAAAAAGCTATTGTGGAAACTTTAGCACCGAACGCAGCCCCTGTTAAATCTAGTGATGGCAATGAAATACCAGTAGATGGAAGAC
>DPPH01000014.1:0-576 GCA_003539375.1 Clostridiales bacterium | reverse complement strand
AAGAATACCAGTAGATGGAAGACAAAATGGCGAGCCTTCAGTGACTTATGATGCCGTAATCGTGATTGATGGGAATAATTTAGAAGTATTTAAGGCTGATGGAGTTTCTAAACATTATGTATTAGAGACATATAAACATCTCAAGCCCATTGTTTTCCTGGGTGATAAATGCGCTTTAATAGATGAGTTTCAGCTCACTAAGGATGCAGCTCTATTCTCTACTCAAAATTTTAAAGAGATCCAAGATCAATTCAAACAAGCTATTCAAAATCACCGTTTGTGGGATAGAGAAAAAGTTGTCGCAGCTATTCCAGCATGAATTTATTTGAGATTAAAAGTAGTGTAAGCATTTGATTTCAAAAAGCCCTGGACGAGGGCTTTTTGATCTACTTTTGCTCTTTAAGTGGATTCTCAGGCTCTTCATTTGGTTTTTTCTGAGGATCTGGATTCTGATAGGTTTTCTGATCACCCTTGTCATCGTTTGATTCTTTTTGAGGTTTTGATTCTGGATTTTGCTTATTAAGCATGTCGGTTCCATCACGTGAAATACTATAATAATAGATATGACATCAGGCT
>DPPH01000271.1 GCA_003539375.1 Clostridiales bacterium | reverse complement strand
ATTTTTATTTAACAATTACCTATTTATAATATAATTTATTATACATTAAATTCGCAGCAAATAAAATAGAGAAAGTAATTTTCGACTTACCTTCCCTGTATTATCCTGAATTTATTTTTTAATTAACTAATGTTTCTTTATCTGTTTTTTTACCAATTACTCTAACTAAAATATATATACCTACGAATCCGAAAACTAATGCTAAGATAGTTCCTAAAACACTATCAAAGGCTCCTACAATTATGTATGAAATCATTGCAAAGCCTGCTCCTGTAAGTGCATAAGGTATCTGGGTCTTAACGTGGTCAATATGATCAGAACCCGATGCCATTGACGACATTATTGTAGTATCCGATATAGGAGAACAGTGGTCTCCAAATATTGAGCCGGATAAAACTGCACTAAGGGTAGCTAAAACTACCGGTGATGTAGTTGGATCTACCGTTACATAAGCACTTGCTAAAGGTACTGCTAATGGAACAACAATAGCCATAGTACCCCAAGATGTTCCTGTTGAAAATGCCACTAAACAGGATATTGCAAAAACAAGTATCGGAAGAAGTATGGATGGTACTGTATCTGATACTACCTGTATTAAGAATGCTGCCGTTTTAACTTCTCCAACCACCGCACCTATAGACCATGCTAAAATAAGAATTATAGCAGTTATTAATAGAGATTTACAACCATCTACCCAGGAATCAAAAACTTCTCCTAAGTTCATTATATTTCGAGTTATAGCAAGTACTCCAGCAACAATACTTCCTAGAACTGCTGCCCAAATTAATACAACCGATGCATCAGCATTTCCAAAACATCCTCTTATATCAGTCCATGGTATAGACCCTTCGCCTAAAACCCAACCATTGTACCATAATCCTAAAAATGCAGCTAATACCAGAGTAATTATAGGAATAGATGCGTTAGAAACTTGTAATTTAATATCACGCTTATCTGCAAATTCTTCAGTATCTAAGCTTGACATAGGTTTAGCCCCGTCAGCTAAGACTTTTCCAGTAGTTCTTGCCCTTACTTCTGCATCATACATTGAACCGTAATCTCTTCTTTGTAAAATTAGATTATAGATTAGTACTAATGTAAATATATTATAGAAAGCATAAGGTATAGTTCTAATGAAAACCATAAAAAAGTTACCTTCAACTCCCATTGAAGTAAAGACATCCGATATCAGCCCAATTTCATAACCTATCCAAGTAGAAATAAAAGCCATTCCAGCAACAGGGGCTGCAGTAGAGTCAACTATGTATGCTAATTTTTCCCTAGATACCTTCATTTTATCTGTAAGAGGTCTCATAGTTGGTCCAACAATCAAAGTATTTGCATAATCGTCGAAAAAAACCAAAATTCCCATAAGCGTTGTTGCTAATTGTGCACTTCTAGCATCTTTCGCTCTTTTTGATAAGGCTTCAGCTATTGCTTTAGTACCTCCCATTTTTCCTATTATACCAACCATGCCTCCAATTGAAAGTGTAAATATAATTATACCAGCATTCCAACTATCAGCTAAGCTACCTAATATATAGGTATCTAGAGTTCTCAAGAATGATATAAAGGGGTTGTAATTATTTAACATTAACACTCCGGTAAATATTCCTAAAAACAAAGATAGTATAACTTGTTTTGTGATGAATGCCAAAGCTATAGCTAGTAAAGGAGGTAGTAGTGAGAGAATCCCAGAAGGACTTCCTTACATCTCTTCTCCATAAGTAGTAATAGTAAATAAAAGAATAAATATAACTACCATGCTCAGAAACCTATATTTAATTTTCATTTTAATCCTCCTAGATTTAAGCACCTCCAGGATAATACAAAAAATAAATTATTATGTATTTATTTTCATAAGTGTATATATATCAAATAAATTATAACATATTACTGAATCAACTTTGTTAATTGTTCGTAACATTTAGTTGGATTTAATAATATTTTCAAGCTCCATAAAATCATTTATTATAAAGTCAGGTTTTACGTCTCCTTCTTGTACTGAATAATGGCTCCATCCTACTAAAACAGATTTTACTTTTGCATTTTTTGCACATTCAACGTCAAATTTTGTGTCTCCTATGTATATGCTGGAGCTTGGATCACCTTCCATATTTTCAATAGCCTTAAGTAATGGCTCCGGATGGGGTTTATGTTTTTCAGTATTGTCGACTGCAATTACAGATTTGAAATATTTTTTTACTTTAAAAGTTTCTAAAATTTCAACTGCAGTATCGCTAAGTCTAGAAGTAACAACCCCTAGAGTAAACCCTTGATCATGTAATTTTTTAACAATTTCAATTGCATTTTCATGAGGATTTAGGTAATCATGGAAAATACCTCTGTGGTAGTTTCTATACTCTTCTAAAACTACCTCCAGTTCTTCTTTAAACTCTCTTTTTAGGGTTTCTTTTAATGGTTCTCCAAAGGTTTTTAGTATTTCATCTCTTGAAGGTTTATTATTATTGAATTTTTCATGTATATGTGTAAAAGATTTTACTATTACTTCTTCTGTATCAGCTAAGGTACCATCTAAATCAAATAAAACATACTTTATCATTATTTGCTCCTTTGTTTTCTTCTATCTATTTCCTTTAAGTATTTTTTTCTTAACCTTATACTATCCGGTGTTATCTCAACTAACTCGTCATCTTCAATGAATTCCAAAGCATCTTCGAGATTCATTTCAATTGGAGGTTGAATTTTAAGACTGTCATCTGAGCCGCTCGATCTCATGTTTGTCAACTTCTTGTTTTTACAAGGATTAACTACCATGTCTTCTTTCCTGTTGCATATTCCAACTATCATTCCCTCGTAAACTTCTTCACCACTGTCTATTATTAGCCTACCTCTTTCATTAAGGTTGTATAGAGAATAACTCATCGCTATACCATTTTCCTGAGAAATTAAGACTCCATTTTGCCTCTTTTCAATTTCACCCTTATATTCTTCATAGGAGTCGAA
>DPPH01000064.1:33223-34716 GCA_003539375.1 Clostridiales bacterium | reverse complement strand
GCAATGTCTTTTGTATATATTTGCGTAAATAAAAGATTAGAATTTATATCAATGTCATAAAAATTATATTCTTCTCCTGAAATAGTTTTAGTCCTTTCTTTATTACCACCTATTAAACTTAGAGCTTTTTGCCAGAAACTTATGCTGTCAACTATCTCTACTTCTAAATCTTCTATTTCATTATTAATAAAATATTCCGTTACCACATCTCCATAATAGGGACTACCGGGTACGTAATAGTTTACATCTTTATTACTTTTAACTTTGTCTTTTATTTCATCTATTATGCTTTTATATACTTCTTCTAAATTTTTCTTGTCTTCAAAATAACTATCGAAGGTGTTAAATTCAATATTCTCTTCTTTTAAATAATTAACAAAGGGATGATGGTCAGTTCTTAAATACTTATATCCATCGATTTTAAGTGTTTGAAACCCTTTTAAAGAAATATCATCAATTTTTTTAGTTCCAACTCCTATAATATTGAGTTTTTTCATTTACATCTCCTCTTTCATAAGCCTTAGTCTAATCAAAAGTTTTTCAATCTTATCTCCTTTTGGAAGAAGTTCAAGGTCTTTTTTAGTAATAGCCTTTGTTAAAGGTAGGGCAATTACATAAACAAATATTCCTAAAGCTATTGAAAATAGTGCTGTAATCTTCACTCCCAGTATAGGGTTGAATATAAAATATACTGCAAATACAATTATTCCCATAATTAAAGATGCTGCAAGAGGCCTAGGCACTATATTTCTAAGTTTAATATCAATATTAGTTTTTTTCTTCAAATCCAAATAATTCAATACCGCTGCAGTGAAATAAGCAGCTATTGTGCTATAAGCAGCTCCTGCAACATTCAAACTTTTTATTCCAACTAAAATATATGTGAGTATAACTTTAACTAGAGCACCTATAGCTAAGTTTTTTACAGGAATCTTTTGCTTTTCNNAAAGAAATATCATCAATTTTTTTCGTACCTATGCCTACAATATTTAACTTACCCATATATTTACCTCCTACTTCATTAACTTTAGCTTAATTAAAAATCTTTCTATTTTTTCTCCTCTTGGAAGGAGCTCAAGGTCCTTTTTAGTTATTGCTTTAGTTAACGGAAGAGCTATGATATATACCGCTACTCCTAATGCAACAGAAACTAAGGCTGAAAGTTTCATTCCTAATAAAGGATTCATAACAGAATAACCTGCAAAAACAATTATTCCCATAATTATTGATGCTGTAAAAGGTCTAGGGATTATATTTCTTAATTTTACATCAATCTTAGTTTTGTTTTTCAAGTCTAAGTAATTTAAAACTGCTGCAGTAAAATANNTGTAAGAAATATTACACTTATAGCTAATATTGTGAGTAAATATCCTACACTGGTATGTTTTGAACTACCTAATGCCGGGTAAAATAATGCTATAATTGGTTCGGCCAGTACAAAAAGACCTATTGCTGAAGGTAACCCGATTAATAGAGCTGTCCTCATACCCATA
>DPPH01000064.1:5735-33062 GCA_003539375.1 Clostridiales bacterium | reverse complement strand
ATAATTGGTTCTGCCAGTACAAACAATCCTATAGCCGATGGCAAACCAATCAGTAAAGCTGTTCTCATACCTAAGTTTGCAGTCATATTCAGCATTTTGTTTTCTCCTTTAGTAAAGGATTCGGTAATTGTTGGTACTAAACTCATTGCTATAGCTATAGAAAAAACCTGAGGAAAATTAATAAAGGTTTGAGCAGTTCCACTTAGCTGTCCGTAAAGATCTGTAGCTTCTATTTCACTGTAACCTATAGCCAGTAATCTCATAGAAACTAATTTTGCATCTATTAAACCCATCAATGGAACAATCGAAGCACCTATAGTAATAGGAATTGCTATTTGAAATAATCTCTTTAATACTCTTTTTTTACTTTCTTCTTTGTTTTTTTTCGAAGCAGAAATCTTCTCGTCGATTCTCTTTTTATTTTTGATATATATAAAAAATATCAAAATGAATCCTGCTATTCCTCCAGCTGATGCCCCAAAAGATGCCCCACCAGCTGCTTTAGGTAAGGATTCATTTACAAAAAAATAGGCTAAAGAAAGACCTACGACAAATCTAAAAAGTTGCTCTACAATTTGTGACATAGCAGTTGGTACCATATTTTGCATACCTTGAAAATATCCTCTGTAAACTGCCATTATAGGAACAAAAAATAAGGCAGGAGTTAATGCTACAAGAGAATATGAAGTACCAGGATATCCAATAAATAAAGCTATTTGGTCCGCAAAAATATAAACAAAAAAAGAAGACACAGCTGCTAGTGTTATTAATGTTGTCATAGCTAGCTTAAAAACCTGCTGGGCTCCTTTGAAATTATCCAAAGAAATTTTTTCTGATACTAGTCTAGCGATAGCAGTAGGAAAACCTGCTAGTGAAATTACTAGTAGCAAATTATAGACTTGATAGGCGGGTTGATAGTAACCTATTCCTTCAGTTCCTATTAAGTTGGTTAGAGGTATTCTATAGATAGCTCCAATGATTTTCACTATAAGTCCTGCAGCTCCTAGTACTGCTGCTCCTTTAAGAAAGTTTTTGTCCGACATTTTCTCCTCCTAATCAGTCTCTTATCTAAATAAATCTTTTGAAAAAGTTACTGTATTTCTACTAAATCTGCTTTTACTTATCATCAAGTTTTGCACTACAAGTATTATCCCTATAAAAATTACAATATCTCCTATTGATACTGCTGATGGAAAGACGAGCATCCTATTCCATGGGATAAATCCTCCTAAATAAAATTTACTATCCTGTATTATTTTAAATAATTTTATATCTCCTTGAGCAAGTAATTGGAATATTTCACTTGAAAAAGCAATTTCAGCAGTATTGCTAGTTATTCCAATGTTAAATCCGTTGTAAATAAAACTAATAAGATTTAATAAAGCTCCTATAAAAACTACCGGGATATACTTAATCTTCCAATTCATTATTAATGCTATTAAAACAAATATGTATGAAAGTATCAAAATAATTTCATAATAATTAAATTTCAAATCTAAAAGTCCTGTATTTAAAAGCAAAAAAGACATTTGAATCAAAAGAGAAGTTATGATAAAAGCTTTTCCTTTAATAGAAACATCTCCTAACCTATTTAATTCACCTTTTCTTATATAACCAATTAAAATGCCTATAATTAAACCTTCTAAAACCATTTTTCCTCCTCGGACAGATATCATTAACATTATACTTTATAGCCTTTGGTTTTACAAGAATATAGGATTATTTATTTTAACAAAAAAATACTACCCTTATTTTTTTAGGTAGTATTTTACAAATTGTTATCTTCTCTGTTTGTTTTTTGGTACTATACATGTTCCCGTTGCTTCACAAACTATTATAGGTTCATCTAATATATCGCAAGCTGATTCGCTTACATCGGGTCTTGGAAGAACAACTTTTTTTGCAGTAAATTTCATTCTTCTTGATGTATTTCCTATCTTTGTTATTTCTCCTTCAACTTCTATATAGTCTCCTGCATATACAGGTGCTAAAAAGTCTACACAATCATAGGATCTAAAAAGTCCTTCATCACCATCACATTGTATTAAAAGTTCTGTAGCTACATCTCCAAATAAGGCAAGCATTTTCGCTCCGTCTACAAGATTTCCTCCATAATGAGCATCCTGCGAGCTCATTCTTAATCTGATTGTTGATTTGTATTCCTTTTCCATTTTAATTTAGTCTCCTTTCGAATTTGCCCTTAGGCATATTTTTTTTGATATAGTTTTCTTAATTCTTTGCTATCTCTCATTATTTGTAGGGCTATATCGGCGTGGTCCTTAGTATATCCATTTCCCATTATCATATTGACATCTTTTCCAACACCTTCAGCCCCTAGAGCAGCTTTTGTAAATGATGTAGCCATTGAGAAAAAATATACCGTTCCATTATCCTTACAGGATAATATACAGGACATTTCACAGTTTGGCATATTTACACAGTTTATTACTTTATCGCAAAGCTCTCCCTTTGTAATTCTATTTACTTCTTCATAAACTGAAACTGCGTCAGTAGCATCTCCTTCTATGAATTCATCGGCTAAGCCTAGTTCTTTAATTTTATCTACAGGTGTATTCCAGTAGGTCATGCATATTACTTTTCCTGTGATTCCAGCCCTTTTCTTAGCCTCGTAGAGACACAGCATACCAGATTTCCCTGCTCCACCAACTACCATAACCGTATCCCCTGGTTTTACAAGCTTAGCAGTTTGCGCTGGAGCTCCTGCAACATCCAGTACAGATAGAGCAAGGTTTTCCGGTAGGTCTTTAGGAAGTTTAGCATAAATACCACTTTCGAAAAGTATAGCCAATCCTTTAATATCTACCTGGTCAATATCTTTTCTTGTTTCTAGTATTTCATCAATTCTTAAAGGTGTCAGTGATAATGATACTAAGGTTGCAATCTTGTCACCTACTTCTAGATCTCTGTCTCTTAGTGCATCTCCAATCTCTTTAACTGTACCTATTAGCATACCTCCAGAACCGGTAACTGGATTTTGATGCTTACCCCGTTCTTCAACGATGCTTTTCATAATTTTTTTGATTTTTTCTTCATCGCCTCTTGCTTGATCTTTTATCTGTGTGAAACTAGCCGAGTCGATATTTAATGTTTGAACGTCAATTAGTATCTCGTTGTCGTATATTTCCATAGTGTTGTTTATCTTTGTTGCTGGTTGAGGTAAAACTCCCTTTGGTTCTAAAACTCTATGAGTACCGTATGGATTTCCTTTTTTATGAATCATAATTAACCTCCCATAATTTAATACATAATTATATTGCATGAATCATGCCAATATTGTTTAACAAATATCTGTAGAAATATCAACGATTACACCTATTGATATATATCTTATATTACAGGATTGCCGATTTTTTATCAAGGCTATCGCCTAAATTTCGGCATGAAGGGCAAAAATAAAACTCTCTGGTTTAAACCAGAGAGTTAATTATTTATTTAAAATTCAGGTTCTATAAGTCCTACCTGCTGGTCTTTTCTTTTATAAACTACATTTACTTCCTCAGTATCTGCATTTAAAAATACATAAAAGTTATGTCTTAATAAATCCATCTGTAAAACTGCTTCCTCAATATTCATAGGTTTCATTGCAAATTTCTTAGTTTTTACAATCTTAATTTCATCTTCTTCTTCATCAAGGGGTTCTATATTTTCAAACCTAATTGTTTCCTTAGTATGTTTTTTATCCTGCAGTTTTGACTTATATCTTCTAATCTGTCTTTCTACGACATCAACCGCTTTATCAATTGAGTGGTACATGTCGTCAGTTACTTCCTCTGCCCTTATTATTGTACCTCCAAATGGTATAGTAATTTCTATTATCTGTCTTAATTTCTCAACACTTAAAACTACTTTTACGTCTATATCTTTGTAGAAAAATTTGTCCAACTTAGATAATTTTCTTTCCACCATGTCCCTTAAACTATCTGTTACATTTACATTTTTTCCGTAGATATCAATTTTCATATTGTCTTCCCCTTTCATGATTTTATTTATTATAAGTTTACCCATATATTGAAGCTTCTAATCAAATTTTTTAAATATTAATTATTTTTTTATTTTTAAAGATTATGTTAACAACTCTGTTGATAAGCTATGTTTTTTTGAATTTTCTGTTGATAAGTCTCTATAAGTTATCCACAGGGTGTAGTTTTTTATTTTTATCTTCCTAGAGTCAGTCCGTAAATATTGTTAGCATGGGCCTTTAAAAGAGCTTTCGAACATTCGTTTAGTGTTGTTCCTGTTGTGTATACATCATCCACAAGGAGAATATTTTTATCTTGTAAATCTTTTTTGTATTGGAATGTATTTTTGAGGTTGTTTTTTCTATCTTCTCTGTTCAATTGATTTTGAGCTTTAGTATCCACTACCCTATCTATTAATTTTTCACAAGGAATGTTTAATTTATCTCCTAGGTATTTTGCCAAAAGTTCCGATTGGTTGTACCCTCTTTTTCTTTTTTTATTTTTATGAAGAGGAACATAGGTAATAATATCCACGTCAATACATTTCCCTTTTATGTATTTATATAAAAGTTCTCCCAGCATTTTATAGTAATATGCCTTATTATTGTATTTATAATCTTTTATCGTTTTACTAAGTATACCTGAATATTGGTAAGGGGCAAAAAGTTTTTTAAAAACTTTTGGTTCTTCTATACATTCCAAGCAAACATCTCCAGAAGAAACCAATGGTTTAGAACATACTTTACATCTATGTCCCTTTATATTTTCTATTTTTAGAAAACATTCTCTACAAATGTAATCTTTACCAATTTTTTCATCCCAGTATCCGCAGATCATACAACAATTATTCTCTGGGTATAATAAGTCTAGAAACAAATTTGTTATGTTATATTTGAATTTTTCCAATTATATCTCCTAAATTAAAAATTCTTTAACTTTATCAAGTCTTCCTTTGAGGTTGGAGTACCTTCTATCAATTCTATTATTGTCTATCATTTCTTTTACATATTTTTTGTACCCTACTAAAACTACTAAATCTTGAGCCCTGGTTACTGCTGTATATATTAAATTCCTAGTTAAGAGCATAGGAGGTGCCCATGTTACTGGAATAATTATCGCTGGAAATTCGCTCCCCTG
Source organism: Clostridiales bacterium (assembly GCA_003539375.1). GTDB lineage: Bacteria > Bacillota > Clostridia > Tissierellales > Dethiosulfatibacteraceae > UBA8670. Next base: position 27,945 of record DPPH01000064.1, on the reverse strand, counting down.
ACTCTTATGTATAGTTACTGCGTAAGCATGTATTAATTCATCTAATTGATTGTAGGTGTAGGTGACTTCTTTATTATCATCAAACTCAACAACTAATTCCTGGTCTATTTTATTTACATATCTAATATATCCTATGTCTCCGTTGAAAACTCCTTCTCCACTTTCTACATAACCATCTTTGTCAGTTCTTTTCCAGGCCATTTGGTAGTTGTTTTTAATCTGCATTATTTTGTCACCGGTGCGGTATACAATCTTGTTGTTTTTTATTTCTTCCTTTCCTCTACCCATAGGGTTAAGTTTGTTCTGGAGAATTTTGTTTAATTCATAAGTACCATTTAGACTTTTTTTCATTGGTGTCAATACTTGTATGTCTTCTAAAGGCTTTAAATTATAATGTTCTGGTAATCTTTTTTCTACCAATCCCACTATAGTGTCGTTGATTTCCTCATTACTAGAACAATCAATAAAGAAAAAGTCTCCATCTTTTTTGTTAAATTCAGGCATTTCTCCATCATTTATCCTATGAGCATTTATCGTTATCATACTATCATTAGATTGTCTAAAAATTTTATCTAGCTTAATAGTTGGGATTATATTGCTATTTATGATATCTCTGAGTACCGATCCCGGGCCTACCGATGGAAGCTGATCAACATCTCCAACCATAATAAGATGGGTTTTAGGCTCTACAGCCTTTAGTAAACTATTCATTAGAATTATGTCTACCATAGACATTTCATCTACTATTATTACATCGTACTCTAATGGGGATTCTTCATTTTTATTAAAATATAAGTTCTTGCTGTCCTCACTATAGGTGAATTCAAGCATTCTGTGTATGGTTTTTGCTTCTCTTCCTGTAGTTTCAGTAATTCTTTTGGCTGCCCTACCTGTTGGTGCACATAGGGCTGTCTTTTTCCCCATTAGCTCAAAGCCTTCTATTATTCCTTTAATAATAGTTGTTTTACCTGTTCCGGGACCACCTGTGATTACCATAACATTTTCTTTGAAAGATTTTTCTATTGCTAGTTTTTGTTTTTTAGTTAAAGTTTTTTTAGATCTTTCCTCTATTCCTTTTATGATATCTTTTACATCATCTTCAGGATTTTTTTCTTCAGTAATTAAAGTAACAAGCTTATTTGCCGTACCAGCCTCAGCATAATAATATGGAATATAATAGACGCATTCTTCCTCATCTATTGTCTCCATGTGAATTTCTCCACGAAGAGCCATATTTGATATTACCGCTTCAATATATTTTTTATCTATATTCAGGGCTTTACCTGCTCTTTTAATTACGACATCCTTGGGCAAGTATGTGTGACCGTCGGAGGCTGATTCCATTAAACTATACCTTACTCCTGCGGATATCCTATACTCAGATTTTCTATCTATTCCCATGCTTTCTGCAATTTTATCTGCCAATTTAAAACCAATACCGTATATATCAGAAGTTAGTCTATAGGGATTTTCCTTAACTTTTTCTATAGTCTCATTTCCGTATTCTTTATATATTTTTATTCCGTAAGAAGGGGATATGTTGTATTTTTGAAGGTAAAGCATGATTTCTTTTATTTCAAGCTGTTCCCTAAAACTATCTACAATTTTTTCAGCTTTTTTTTCACCTATGCCTTCAACTTTCATTATTTCTTCCGGGTGATATTGGAGTATATTAAAGGTATCTTCTCCAAATTCTTCTACAATCTTTGATGCAGTAGCATCTCCTACACCTTTAATAAGCCCTGAAGCCAAATATTTTTTAATTCCCTCAATAGAATCAGGCATTATAATCTCATAACTCTTTACTTGAAACTGCTTGCCGTATCTGGGATGATCCATCCAATCCCCTTCAACCTTTACATGTTCTCCTAAAGTTATAGATGAAAATAATCCAGTAAAGGTAACAACATCATCACTGGTTTCTATTATTCCTACGGTATATCCGTTATTTTCGTTGTTATAAATAATTTCTTCTACTGTTCCCGATATTTTTTCCATTTATCCACATCCTTAAAATATATTATACATTAATTGGTCTTATAGTTAAATATTAAATTAGTTTCTGATTTTTCCCTTATTAACTAATCTATTTATTAATATTTTATTTAATTATGTTAAATTTCACACAAATTCTTTTATTTTTGATATAATTGAGTAGTAATTTCCAGGAGGTTGACATGGCAGGAATCAAAACAAGTAAATTCTATGATATTTTAAGTTTTTATACTGATTATAAAAATAGAATAACACCTAAAAATCTCATAGGTCTTTTTCAAGAAATAGCTACAGTACAATCCGACGAACTAAAGGTAGGACATAAATATATGTCTAATGAAGATCTTTTATGGGTACTTATTAAATACGACATTGAAATATTCAGAATGCCCAAATATCCTGAAAAAATTAGAGTTGAAACCTATGCAATGTACACTAGGAAGTTTTATGTTTATAGAAAATTTCAGGTTTATGATACAAATAATGATTTAATATGCCAAGCTTATTCTGCTTGGAGTATGGTAGACAAAAAATCAATGAACCTCCAAAAAATGCCTGTAGAACTTATGAAAGCTTACGGGTGCAGCGACGATAGAGATGAAGAAAAGGCTGAATTTGAAGGCTTAAAAAAAGTAAAAAATCCTGTAATCAAAAAAGATTTTTCCATAAGATATACAGATATTGACCGTAATATGCATGTTAATAACACAAATTACATGTCATGGGCTATAAATTCTATACCTAAAAATATAGTAATTGATAAAGAGCTTAAAAAAATTTCTATATTATATAGAAAAGAAGGCAAGTACGGTGAAGATATCATTGTGGAAACTGAAGTTGTGAAGGAAGATATGGTAATATGTAATCAGGACATTAAAACCAGAGAAGGAGAACTTCTCTGTCAAATCAAAACCAAATGGAGCTGATGAGGTGATATTATGATTGAAAATTATTTATGGTTAATAGTTGCTGTAGTACTAGCTGTAGTAGAAGGTGCTACACTAAATCTTACTACTATATGGTTTGCTGTTGGAGCTTTAGCAGCGTGGTTGGTAACTTTTTTGAATTTTTCATGGACCTTACAAATTATTGTATTTGTTTTAGTTTCAGGAATACTTCTTATTTTCACAAAACCACTAGTCAAAAAATATCTCAAGGTAGGAGAAGTTAAGACAAATGCCGAAGAAGTAATTGGTAAGGAAGCTATAGTTATAGAAAACATTAACAATATCAATGCTAAAGGTAAGGTTAAGGTAAAAGGTCAAATATGGACCGCTCGATCCGATAATAGTGATATAATTGAAAAAGATACTATAGTAAGGGTATTAAGAATAGAAGGCGTTAAATTAATAGTTCAAAAAATAAAGGAGGGTAATTAAATGGAGATTTTAATTTTTTTAGTTTTATTAATAGTTTTAGTAATATTAAATGTAAAAATCGTTCCTCAAGCAAATGCATTTGTAATTGAAAGATTAGGGGGATATCAAGCAACCTGGGATGTTGGTTTGCATATAAAAATACCATTTATAGATGTAATTAAAAGCAAGGTATCACTTAAGGAACAGGTGGTAGATTTTCCACCTCAACCAGTTATAACAAAAGATAATGTAACTATGCAGATTGATACCGTTGTGTTTTTTCAAATAACCGAACCAAAATCCTTTACATACGGTGTAGATAGACCCATATCAGCTATAGAAAACTTAACAGCAACTACTCTAAGAAATATAATAGGTGAACTTGAATTAGATGAAACTTTGACATCTCGAGAATTAATAAATACTAAAATGAGAAGCATCCTTGACGAAGCTACTGACCCATGGGGTATTAAGGTAAATCGTGTGGAAGTAAAAAATATAACACCACCGGAAGAGATTCAAGATGCCATGGAAAAACAAATGAAAGCCGAAAGAGAAAGAAGAGAATCTATACTTAGGGCAGAAGGTAAGAAAAGAGCTGCTATACTAGTAGCAGAAGGACAGAAAGAATCAGTAATATTAGAAGCAGAAGCTTATAAAGAGTCTGCTGTAAGAAGAGCAGAGGGTGAATCTGAAGCAATTCTAAAAGTACAAAAGGCTAAGGCTAAGGGTATCGAAATGATAAGGTTAGCAAAACCTAATAAAGAAGTACTGTCAATTCAAAGTATGGAAGCATTTATAAAAGCAGCTGATGGTAAGGCAACAAAAATTATTATTCCATCAGAGATTCAAGGTATTGCAGGTTTAGCTTCTTCCTTAACAGAAATCATGAAAAAAGATGAGGATTATGAATCTTATCATGAAGAAGTAAAGGAAGAGGAAGAAACAAATAAAGAAAATAATTAATTTTTAAATTTTAAGATAGTCTACTTTGGAAGCATCATATCATGGAGGCTATCTTTTTTTTTGAAAAATTAAGAAATTTTTATTTTCTTCTATGTTTATATTTTATCATATTTATAGTATTGTAGTACTAGGAGTTATTTATATATTACAGGAGGTTTACATGGATTTTATTTTAGGTCAATCAAAAATTTTATTATATGCAATTATTTTCTTTGCTAAGATATTTGAAGTATCTATAGGAACTTTAAGAATTGTACTGGTAAGCAAAGGTCAAAAAGCAAAAGCCGCTCTAATAGCTTTTGTAGAATGTATCATATGGGTTTTAGTTGTAAGTACTGTATTAGTAGATATAACCAGCGACCCTATTAAGGTAGTCATATACTGTGCTGCTTTTGCAATTGGAAACTATATTGGTGTTACTCTTGAAAATCGATTAGCAATGGGACTTTCTTCTATCCAAGTAATTACAGAAGTTGAAGAAGGTAATGAGCTTGCTAAACTTTTACGGGATAATAATTTTGGCGTTACAGTAATGAGGGGTGAAGGAAAAGAGAAGGAAAAAGAAATACTCGTCCTCCACTTGAAAAGAAAAAGAATTACAGAAGCTGTAAATCTAATTCATTCTCAAATTGAAAATGCATTAATTACAGTAAATGAAGTTAAGGTCGTAAGGGGTGGATACATTAAAAGAAAATAATCAAATATAAGGCAGAATATTTTTAACATCTATTACATTTAAATAATCTTCATCTAAAAGTATATTTGATAGGTTAATTATTGTATCAATTACAGGGGTTTTTACCCCTTTTAATTTACCCAAGTTTGAAATTGGTGCCAGTCCATAGGGGATATCTTCTTTAATATATCTTGTATCGAGGCTTGAAGGTGCTAAACCATCTCTATGAACATTGCTTTGAGCTAAGGATTCAAAAAGACTTTCTTTATTTGATAAATATGTCGTTTTCATGATTTCTTCTAAACTTACAAGGTCTATTCCCCATGCCTTTCCTACTTCGATTCTTTCACTATCAATTTTTTTTATAACTTCCGCAATTGTTTTAGTAATGCCTTCACTGTAAAAATCAAAATTCCCTTTTTGATTTTCAACTCTTCCTAGATTAAATAGAAGTACTGCGGGATGAATAATTGGATTCATATTCAATAATTGTATCTCAAGATAGTTTTCTCTAATTTTGAATACATTCCATATATCATTTAACATAGGCACTAGGGTATGTAAAGCTTCTTTATCAAAAGAAGTTGTGAAGATTTCTTTTTTTATCCCTTTTATTTGAGTAAGATTATCTTTAATTTTTCTGCAGGGATATATGAAAGAACTTGTCCCAACTGCCTTTATCAGATGTTTTTTATCAGATGTTTCCAACATGCTGTTTAATTCCCAAAGTCCATAATTATCTGGAAAAAAAACTATCCTTGTTTCAGATCTTACTTCAGATAATAAGTCCTCTAAGTATTTTTTTCTACAAAAAGCAGGAACCGTTACAAAAACTAAATCAGCTCCTTCTATAGCTTTTGACATGTTATTTGTAATAAGAGATATCCTACCTTTATCACAAATGCTGCCTTCTATATTAACTTCCCAATTTACTTTATCCTTATCTAGTTTCTCTCCTTTAAATATCTTAACTACATGATTTTTGCTTGCTAAATAAGCTCCTAAAGTAGTTCCAACATTTCCTTCGCCTAGTATACAGTATGTACTCATAGTTTCCCCCAAGTTGTTAAATAGTTATTATAATTATATCAAAAAATTGATATTATTAAATAGAAAGTTAGTAAACTCTTGACTGATTTTTTAGATTCGTATATACTATATCTGAAATGATATGTCAACATGTCTATTATATTAATTTAGGAGGTTATATATAATGAAGACTTTAATGACGGGAAATGAAGCTATCGCTAGAGGAGCTTATGAAGCTGGAGTTCTAGTAGCATCATCTTATCCCGGCACTCCAAGTACGGAGATAATGGAAAATTTTTCAAAATATGAAGACGTTTACGCAGAATGGGCACCTAATGAAAAGGTGGCTGCAGAAGTAGCTATTGGTGCTGCCGTAAGAGGTGTAAGATCCTTTGCTTCTATGAAACATGTAGGAGTAAATGTTGCAGCAGACCCTTTTATGTCTTATGCTTATCACGGTTCAAATGGTGGATTTGTATTAATTACAGCTGACGAACCGAATATGTTTTCTTCTCAGAATGAGCAAGACAACAGACTTTATGCTAAACACGCTAAGGTTGCTTTAATAGAACCTTCAAATTCTCAAGAATGTATAGATTATATGAAATATGCTTACAATATAAGCGAAAAATACGATACTACAGTATTATTTAGAGTTACTACCCGTATTTGCCACTCAAAAACAGTGGTAGAATTAGGGGATAGAGTTGTTCCTGAAGTAAAACAATTTGAAAAAAATCAGAAAAAATATATTATGGTACCGGCACATTCAAGAGAAAGACATCCACAGATCGAAAAAAATCTTGAAGAACTAAGAAAATATTCAAACAACTGTCCTTTAAATAGGTTTGAAATGGGAGATACTTCAATTGGTATTATTTGTAATGGGGTTTCTTATGAATATGCTAAGGAAGTAATGGGTGACAATGCCTCTTATCTAAAAGTAGGTTTTTCTAATCCACTTCCCGATGAAATGATAAAGGATTTTGCCAATAAGGTAGATAAACTTTATGTAATAGAAGAAAATGAACCTTTTATGGAAACTCAAATTAAATCTTGGGGTGTAGATTGTATAGGTAAAGAGCTTTTCCCTATATGTGGAGAGTTCAGTCCTGAATTAATCAGAGAAAAACTTTTAGGAATTAAACCTGAAGTTTCTCATACTACAGAACTACAAGCACCATCAAGACCTCCTGTACTGTGTGCAGGATGTCCTCACAGAGGTCTTTATCAAGAACTTAAAAAATATAAAAACAAAGCATTTTTCTCCGGAGATATAGGTTGCTATACTTTAGGATACCTACCTCCTCTTGAGGCTATGGACTTTTCAGTATGTATGGGAGGATCTGTTACAGCAGCTCAGGGATTCCAGCGAGGAAATGAAATGGCGGAAGATACTAAATACAAAGCTTTTGCTTTGATAGGTGATTCAACTTTCTTCCATTCAGGAATCACTGGACTTATAAACATGACTTACAATGATACTCCAATAACAACGATTATTTTAGACAACAGTATTACAGCTATGACAGGACACCAGGACAATCCTAATACTGGAGTTACAGCATCAGGAGAAATAACAAATAAGATTGATATAGAAAAACTTTGCGTAGCCTGTGGTGTAAAAGAAGAAAATATTGTTACAATAGATCCTTATGATTTATTGGCTACTAAAAACGCTATTAAGATGGGTTACGACAGCGAAGAACCTTTTGTGATTATAGCTAAGAGAGAATGTGCCTTACTAAAACCTATTATAAAAGAAAGAGAAAACATGAAATGTAAGGTTGACCCTGATAAATGTACTTTCTGTAAATCATGCCTAAGAACAGGTTGTCCTGCTCTGCAGATTAAAGACGATAAGGTATTTATTGATGAAAGTCAGTGTAATGGTTGTACTGTATGTCTTCAAGTATGTCCATTTGACGCAATAGAAAAGGTAGGTGAATAAAATGACTAAAAACATTTTATTAGTAGGAGTAGGTGGCCAAGGAACTATCCTAACCTCTAAGATACTATCTCAAGGTCTTTTAGAGGCCGGTCACGATGTTAAAATGGCTGAAATCCACGGCATGTCACAAAGAGGCGGTAGTGTAACTACGCAAATAAGATACGGAGATAAGGTTTACTCTCCAGTCATTGAAAAAGGAACTGCAGATATAATAGTTTCTTTCGAAAGATCTGAAGCTTTAAGATGGTTGGAATATTTAAAGGATGATGGTATTTTAATTTTAAATGAACATCAAATTCAACCCTTTACAGTTACCTTAAATTTATCTGAATATCCTGAAGACCTAATTGAAGAATATCAATCAAAAGTTGAAAACTTCAAGTCATACAATGCTTTCGATATGGCTAAGGAGTTGGGTAATTCTAAAGTTATGAATATAATCCTTTTAGGATCTTTAGTGAAATACATAGGTCTTGAAGATATTGATTGGAAACAGGTAATCAAAGATAATGTACCGGAAAAGTTTGTGGATTTAAATATTCAAGCTTATGAAAAAGGTTACAGTATATAATATAATAAATAAAAAAAGGTCTATCTTAATCGATAGGCCTTAATTTAAGTCTAAATCCATATAGAATTTGTACAACTCGCTGTTGATTATATTTTTAGAATATTCTACTATTTTCTCCTCTTCAGAATAGGTTATCTTTTCCCACAGAAGCATCGGACTGTTTTTTTCTACATTCATCAACTCAGCCTCTCTATCTCCTGAAATTATAGGATCAATGTAAATTTTTGCTTTTTTCTGTTTTAAAAAGCAGTACTCTTCAACCATATCGTGAATTAAATTTATTTCACTATTTTCAATATCTAGAGATAGGTAGTATTTTACAGGTAGATAAACATACTCTAAAGCATTTACTTTATTGTTTATTACCTTAGTCCTTACTATTTCGTAAATTTCCTCTCCAGTTGATATGTCCAGTTTTTCCGCCAATTCATCATCTGCTTTTATTTTACCCTTACTTAAAGTTTTATGCTCCCCTTTTGTTAGGGAACTATCATTTTCGAAGCCGTAAAACCTATGTTTTCTAATATCTTCAAGATTCTTTTCGGTTACAAAGGTTCCTTTCCCTTGAATCCTATAGACAAGACCTTCGTTGACTAAATCTCTAACAGCAGTAGTCGCAGTTATTCTACTTACGTTAAAAATATCTCCTAATTCTTTTTCTGATGGAATTTTTTCTCCAGGTTTAATCTTTCCCTGCTTTATATTTTCTTTAATATAATTTTTAATTTTTACGTATTGAGGTGTGTTGTCCATTGTTTCCTCCTTATATAATGTCATAATTATAAACGACTTTTTAAAATAAGTCAAAATATGATATGTCATTTGTTTTTTATTAAAACATTTGCTGCTTTACTGAATAATTTTAAAATGTTAAAATATTGTATATATATTGCTTAGGGGAGGAAAATATGAGTAGAATTACACTTAATGAACTTCATAAAGAAATACTAAACGGATTAACCGAAAAAGAATTTTTAGAGAAAATAGATTTAACTGAGGAAAAAATTCATTCTTTAGTTTTAAATAAACATTTCGTAACAAAACTCTCTACATTAGTTAGTAGGGATAAAATTAGCTGCAAAAATATATTAAATTTATGTATCGATATTATGAACAACATATCAGAGGAAAAGCATGAAGATTGGCTTAATTACGCCTACAACTATATTCTCAACTTCTCTTTCCCAAATGCAGTTACTATTGACCTAGATCCAAAATATGAAAAAGGTACCTTAATCTATTTAAAAATTTTAAGAATTGTTTTTACCAGTGTTAAAGAAAATAGAGATTTTAATGAATTCTTAGATTTTGAATTTCTAACAGAAGAAGAACTAACAAATTTAAAAGACCCTTCTGAATATATAAGGTTTTTAGAATTATTTGATAAGTTATACGTATATGAATTAATGAGATTAAATAAAGAAATCACCGGATATAACTCCCTTGATCATATAGCTGGAGTACACTACGTTGCCATGCACGTAGGGAAACAACTTGACAAGGCAGGAATACCGATTTATTTAGGTAGAGTTTCAGGAGCAGCTGCCGGGCATGATATAGGTAAGTACGGATGTAAGGGTGAAGAGTTAACCCGAGTTCCTTACCTTCACTACTACTATACCGAACAGTGGTTTAGAAGATTTAACATACCTCAAATAGGCCACGTTGCTGTTAATCATTCAACCTGGGATTTGGAACTTGAAAACCTACCATTGGAATCTCTTGTTCTTATCTATGCAGATTTTAGGGTTAAAAATGATCCTAGAAAGAAAAAAAGCAAGATGGAAATTTTCGGTCTTGATGAGTCCTTTGATATAATTCTCGAGAAATTAGATAACGTAGATGAGTCAAAAGAAAAGAGATACAAAAGAGTTTATGCAAAGTTAAAAGACTTTGAAAACTTTATGATAAGTAAAGGTATTGATGTAAGTCTAGAAGGTGAGTATAGAGAAAAAGAAGAAAAAGATTCTTCTCTTATGTCTGATTATGAAGTAGTTAATAATTTTATAAATATGGCCATAAGTCACAATATAGATTTAATGTACAAATTAAGTAGTGATGAATCTCTTAGTTTGGTTTTAGAAGCTGCAAGAACTGAAAAAGACTGGAAAAACATCAGAGCTTATTTAAATATATTTAGAGAATACAACACTTATCTTATACCTAAGCAGAAAATGCTTACTTTAAACTTTATGTACGAACTCTTAGTACACAAAGAAGGAGATATTAGAAAGCAGGCAGCTGAACTTATAGGTTCAATAATTGCAGGCTTTGATGATGAATACAGAAAAGAGGTACCTGAAAACCAGGAACTTGAAAAACCTGAAACAGATAGCTTTGAACTGTGGGATAGGTACTTAGATTTAATAATAAATCCTGACCATAAAATAATAGAGAAACACAGAGAATGGATAGGATACTGTCTTAAAAATATGGTGGGAGAATTTTTTAAAAACTGTGACAAAGATAACATAAACAGATATTTAGAAATCTATATTGAAAATATCCAATCCAACTTTAATATTGAAGAAAATATTTTCTTTCTTCTAGATTCTTTATGGAGACTTCCATACAGTTATGTTACCGACGTACAACTAAAAATAATTATTGATTTTATTGTAGATATAATGCGTGATAACAGCGACGGTAATGATGACGACTATAACAACTTAGTAGTTGGATTAGATACAGCTCTTCGAATAGCAGATTTAGTTGATTATAAAAATAAATCTTTGGATCCGTTAAAAGCTTTTATTAATGAATCTAACCACCACGACAACGTCGCTGTTGGATTTCTAAAATACAAAATAGCCTGCCACCTTCATCTTGAAGATCAAGTATTGGATTACTACAAAACTATGCTGGTTAAAACTTCTGAGAATTTATCAGAAATATTTTTGATGAATTTGAAGGCAGCAGTACACTGGATTATGAAGGCTACAAACATAGAGTTCATAAAAGAATTTATGACTAATATCTCTCCAATGTCAAGATTGCATACGGCAACCCACCTTTGTAACTTGGTTAAGGTAAGTGCTGTAGAGTTTGTCAGAAATAGTGCTGGTTCTGCTTTGCTTCAACTAGCTCCTATGCTTTCCTACGACCAGAGAAATGATGTTTCCGTAGAGTTACTTAGGGGTCTTGAAATTGAAGGTTATGAATTTTCAAAATACATACCCCAATATCTAGGAGAATTTATGCTTTATCTTCCTCCTAAAGAGTTAGATGAATTTTTAGATGATTTTACAGACTATGTAAAAACTAAAAGCGGAAGAACTATACCATTAATCCTTAATACAATAAGTGTAATAGTTGAAAATTATGCTGATTATATGGAAAGATTTGAAGAAGATGAAATAATTTATAATGAACGTCTCAATCATATGCTTGGAATTTTAATGTGCGGTCTATCGAATTATAATAATTCCGTAAAACAGGAGGCTTTTTTATACATAGGAAAAACTATATTTGCTTCGGACATTTTATCCCTTGAGGAAAAAAGAAACATATTCCAATTAATAGGTAAAAAACTTTTAACTTTACTTGCTGAAAAAGTCTCTGATGATTTGTTTTTCTTTAATAACTCTGCGTCATTAAACCATATATATAGGTTTATAAGTGACTACAACTTCTTTGTGGATAAATTAGATTACAAAGAAGCTAAAAAAGTTGCCTTTTTCCCAGGAACCTTCGACCCATTTTCATTAAGTCACAAGCAAATTGTAAAGGAAATCACCAACCTAGGTTTTGATGTCTATTTAACTATAGATGCTTTTTCCTGGTCTAAGCTTACTCAACCTAGAATGTTTAGAAGAAATATCGTAAATCTTTCTATTTCAGATGAGCTTAATGTATATCTTTTCCCTGATAACATTCCTGTGAATATTGCAAATAACAGAGATTTAGATTATTTGAAGGAATTATTCAAAGATAAAGAGTTATACATAGTTGTAGGCAGTGATGTTCTAGTTAATGCCAGTGCATACAAGAGTCGACCAACTAAATCTTCAATTCACTCTCTTAATCATATAATATTTTTAAGGGCTAATTCTGAAACTAAACAGGAAGATTTTAAAAAAGCAAAGGAAGCCCAAACTAGGATTAAAGGAAAAGTAATAAACTTAAAACTACCTCTGCAGCTTGAAGATATAAGTTCTTCACAGATAAGAGAACATATAGATGAAAATAGAGATATATCGAACTTAATCGATCCTCTTGCTCAGCAGTATATTTACGATTACGGACTGTATCTAAGAGAACCTCAGTATAAATCCTTAATAGAAGCAAAATCTTTAAAGATTGAAATAATTGACAATCTTAACGAAAATATCTTAAAGGAAATAGGACACCATATTTTTATTCACACGGATTTATATAAAAATACCGGGGAAAAACTGAATAGCCGAAAAATGAAACTGTTAATAATTCGAGACCATGCTAATAACGATCAGATTGTAGCATTTTCGGCTTTTCATTATATAGAACTTACCCAGTTATATTCTGAGTTTGAAAATACAAAGGTAACCAGCTTTTTAAGAGAAAATGCTTTCGGAAAAATCATGGTAATAGATGGATTCTACTTCAACAAAAAAGTGAATTCTTCTAATTTAGAACAGATAATTATAACTGAAACCTTATCCCATGGTTTATCAGAAAATTTAACCTATGCAGTTTACCATAATATTTTGACTAATATTAAATCGGAAAAAATTTATGAGCTCCTTCATCTTCACGGATTTAAACAAATCCCATCAGGAGATGATAGGATAAATGTTCACTCAGTTGATATGAGTAAGGTTATATCTTTAATGCTTAATATGGTAAGTTTTCTTAAAGAACCTTTTAAAAACAATCCTATTGTAATTGACGAGATACAAAAATCTAGGAAAAGACTTCAAAAATCTTTAGTGGACTTATATCCAGGGTCTTTAGTACTGTCTTTTGATAACGAGATGCTTCACCATAAATTGATAGGAAAAATATGCGACATAAATAACGTACCGACTATACCTACAAAGCCTAGGTTTTTAGGCGAGTATATGTGTGTTCCTTTCGGTAACATAATGCAGGGCAAGGTCGCACCGAATACTGTGACTAAATCTCTACATACAGAGAAGATGTTTTACCCGGATTTAAGAGGATTTAAGGTTGGAGAATACCCAAACTACTCTACTCTCGAAAACCAGATAAAAACAATCAAATCTTTTGATAGAACCGTAATCCTTGTAGATGATCTCCTGCACAAGGGATATAGGATTAAAGCAATAGGTCCTTTATTTAAAAAAGAAGACATTCCTGTAAAGAAAATCGTAGTTGGTCTTCTTTCCGGAAGAGGAAAGGAACTTATGGAGATACAAAATAGCGAAGTAGATTCTGCTTACTTTATACCAAATCTAAGAAACTGGTTTAATGAAAATCTTATGTATCCGTTTTTAGGTGGAGACCATATAATGAGAAGTGACGGTAACAATCTTAACTTAATTAGGTCTATTAACTTAATTTTACCTTATGTTGCTCCTCACTTTATTAAAGATACTGATAGAGATAAAATATTTAATCTATCAATGGTATGTCTTGAAAATACAAAAAATATATTAGAAACCTTAGAAAAAGAATATCAGGAGCTTTACGAGAGAAATCTCACCTTAAGTAGATTGGGAGAAGTTATTATTTCTCCAAGATATCCTGATAAGGGTAGACAGCTTAATTATAAGTTTAACTTAAAACCTTCAAGCTTTATAATAAACGACATAGAACACCTGTTAAGGTTAGAGCGAATAGTTAAGGAGGAGTAGAGTGTATTATTACAAATATAAAGATAAATGCCTATTTTCAAAAAAAGAGTATCCAGAATTAAAAACTACAACAATGGAAAGGTGCTTTTCAGACAACAATAGTATTATTTACTATTTAGGAGAATTAAATCCTGAAAAGTCAAAGGATAGTTTTTGTTTATCCAGTCCTTCCTTAATGGATATCAAAAGTGAAAGTTTGGATATTTTAAAAGAAAATCTATACTCTGAAAAGTTAGATTACTTGATTACAAAAAAAATTACGGAAAGAAAGATAAAATATATTAATACAAGAAAAGATAACTGGAAAGAAACTCTAGACTTCTCCCTTCCGAAAAAATGGAAGATTAATATATTAGCTCTTGGGGATGTAGGTAGTACTCTATTGACTGGTTTAAAACTTCTCGGTGGAGAATATATAGACAAAATAGGAATATATGATCTATCTAAAAAAAACTGCCTTCGCTGGAAAAAAGAGTTAGGCCAGGTATATTTTCCTTTTGAATATGAAAGAATGCCTGACATTGAAGTTTTAGAATACGAAGATCTTTTTGACTGCGATATGTTTGTTTTCTGTGCCACTAAAGCCGTTCCTTCCTTAGATACGAAGGTCGAAGATGTAAGGATGGTACAGTTTGAAGAGAACTCAAAAATAGTATCTGAGTACGCAACATTCGCAAGAAGAAAGAATTACAAAGGATTTTTCGCTGTTGTATCAGACCCTGTAGATTTGCTGTGCAAACAAGTTTTCCTTTCCAGTAATACAAACAAAGAAGGAGACTTTGACGGTAAAGGTATTCCAGGAGAAAAAATAAAAGGATACGGCTTGGGAGTTATGAATGCTAGAGCTGCATATTTTGCTAAAAAAGATAGTAGAACTGAGCACTATCTTAAAGAAGGTAGAGCTTTTGGTCCCCACGGTAAAGGTTTAATCATTGCCGATTCTATAAAAAACTATAATGAAGACCTGTCGAATTACTTAACCGAAAAGACAATTAAGGCTAATTTAGAAATAAGAGACTTAGGGTACAAACCTTATGTAGCACCTGCACTTTCTTCCGGTGCTATATCAATTATAAATACTATTTCAAATAAGTGGCATTATTCTGCTAATTTTATAGATGGTGTATTCATGGGAAGTAATAATAGAAACTTAGAAAGTGGACTTGAATTTGAAAACCTGGATTTTCCTGATAAACTTTATGAAAAAATACAATCTACCTATAAAATGATAAAGGAAATTATATGATGGAAAACATACTTATATGTTTTGGAAAACCTAGTGGGATTTTAAAGAAAATGATAGACGCTTCCAATATTGGAGGATTTTTTAAAGAATACTATGATAATTACGAGAATTTAGATTTAAAAAACAAACGAATAATTTTCGCTGTAGAACTGGGAAATACCGGCATAAATATTTCACTATACAGGCTTATAGAATCTTTAAGAAAGAAAGGACCTAAATCCTTGGATAATTCTGTAGCAGGAGTACTGATTCACAGCAGCAGTGAACTGTATACCCGTAGCGAAGGACGAAATCTAATATATGCCTGCAACATGATGGGTTGTTCCTTTCCTGGAAAACCACTTGTTGAAGCAACCGGGAGCTTGAAAAATTTTATTAATTATAAAAAACATTTTTCCATGTCATTAGAAGAAGCTTGTTTGAACAGCTGTAAAGAATTGTCTGAAAGAATATTATCTTATGACAAAAGAAAGATTAAGGAACCCAAAATATTAGTTTTACATTCAAGCAATTCAGAAACTTCTAACACATATATGCTGTGGAAATTAGTAGAAGAAAATTTAAAAAACTGCAGCATTAAAGAGATACATATAGGTCATGAGCAGATTATAGATTGCAAGGGATGTTCCTTTAAAACCTGCACCCACTACGGCCTTCAAAACAACTGCTATTATGGGGGCATAATGGTGGAGGAGATATATCCTTCTATATTAGAAACTGATTATTTGATTCTCTTGTGCCCAAATTACAACGATTCTATTACTGCTAATATAAGTGCTGCTGTTAATAGGCTGACTGCTTTATACAGAAAAACTCCTTTTTACGATAAATCCTTGTATTCAATTATTGTATCCGGACATTCCGGAAGCGACATCCTAGCAAAACAGCTTATAAGCGGACTAAACATAAATAAAACCTTTAAACTCCCTTCAGAATTTGCATTAATGGAGACCGCAAATTATCCTAAAGATATTTTAAAGGTTGATAATATTAATGAAAAGGCATCTAACTTTGCAAAAAATATTCTATTTTGATTACTTATCTATCCCTTCTCTGGATAGAACTCCTTTTTCAGTATAGTAGTGTTTGACTTCTTTCATTTCTGTAACTAAGTCGGCAAATTCGATTAATTCTTTTTCTGCATACCTGCCGGTTACAATCACTTCTATACTGTTTTTTCTTTTTTTAATAGTATTAATTAAATCTTCGGTACTAAATAATTTGAAATATACTGCTATAGTTGCTTCATCAAGTACAACTACGTCGTATTTTCCTTCTTTAAGTATTCCTTCGATTTTTTTTAAGCCATCTTTAGCTGCTTTTATATCCTCTTCCTTCGGATCCTCAAATACAAAACATCCCTTTCCCAACTGCTCTATTTCTAGACTATTAAAGTACTCAATAAGTTTAGTTTCACTATACTTCATATCCTTAACAAACTGGCCGATATATACTTTTTTTCCTGCACATAAGGCCCTAACTGCTAAACCAAAGGCAGCTGTAGTTTTTCCTTTACCATTTCCCGTATAAACATGTACGTATCCTTTTTCCATATTCCACCTCTTATAAAATTACATTTGTCAATAACAAAAACATCACCTGAGAAAATTCGTTGATAAATCCTAAAGTATCTCCTGTAGACCCTCCAATTTTCTTTTGGATCCATTTTGTTGTAATCCCAGCTATAATGAAAGTTAAAACCATAGGTATCAATATCATATAATTTGTGATGATACCAATTATAAAAGAAAATGCAAAGGCAGAATTCCTTACAGTTTTATCAGATAAAGTTATAAATTTAAATCCTAATCCTTCTTCATCTCTAGCATAGTCACTCATATAGGCTGACAGCATGGTAGATGATTTGCCTACTATAGGCATTAAGAATACGGTTGCTAAAGTTCCCTCACCTAATAATATAATATATGCTCCTATAACAAATATAAGTCCAAGAGCACCAAAAGTCCCAAGCCTGCTATCTTTCATTATCTCAAGCTGACTTTCCCGGTCTCTTCCACTAAAAAGTCCGTCTAGGGTATCACCTAATCCATCTAAATGAAGACCGCCGGATATCCAAAGATAAAAAAGTGTTAATATTAATCCTAGGACATAAGTCGATGAAATAAAGGTAAATATTTTCAATATAAGAAGACCTATTCCTATAACTATCCCTATTATAGGCAGTAATATTATTCCTAATTTGTAATCATTATCATCAAATTCGGATTGTAATTTAATGGGGATTCTAGTAAAAAATGTAATCATAAGCAGTATACTTTTAGAACTGTTAAACAATAAATTTCTCATCATTTCCTCCTAATTGAACACACCTATCATCTCAACGGGTTTCCCGATTTTCTCTTTTATATCATCTATATTAACAACATCTTCATCTACCGTAGCTATACAGCAGGTAGAGGGTCCAGCAGATTTTTCTAAGTTAATTTTTAATTCTTGATTATAAATAATTTTCAAAGCTTTGTTTTTACCTATATTCTCAGCTTCATATCTTATGCCCTTTGATCCCACAGGCACAATGTCTACAACTCCTTTTATCTGCCTTAAGGTTCGGATTGTAGATGCATTGATATTTTCTTCTTGATTAATTAAAACTTCTTCTCCTACTTTTGGCTTGCCTACTACTAATAAACTGTTGTTTTCCTTAGTATTAAAAAATTCAAAGTCTTTGTCTTTTTTATATCCTATAGCTACCATTCCTAGGGAAGTTTGGTAAGTTTTAAAATTCTCCTCAGTACTCCCAGTGATTTCTATTTCTTCATTTTCGTAATTCTCAGAAAGATATTTTTTTATACCTTTAATAACCCTCTCTCCTGTATCCTTCATCTCTGCGCAGAGATTATTTACTATTACTTTTGGTACAACTCCAAGAGCTTCTAGTTCACAGGTTATTACATTAACTGTGTGGTACCCGGTTACCTCAGGGGGTACTTTGAACTCATCCATTTCTTTAAGACCAATACCTCCACTTGAATCACAGGCTATAAAGATTTTTAATCTTTCATCCACATCAATTACAGATACATCTCTATAATTAGTCTTCTTCATAATTAACCTCATTTATTTTAGCTTCCAAGTTTTTAATATTTACACCTATGCCTGATACCGTCAAATAAACTTTGTCGGATCTTTTTGCTATAAATTGGTTAACTCTTCCGGCAACATCTCTATACATTCTGGTAAACCTATTTATAGGTACTATTCCCATGCCTATTTCATTGGAAACAATTACTGCTTTTTTATTATGCTTTTCTACTAGCCTAATAAAATTATCCACATCCTTTAATATGGCTTTTTCTATATTGTAGTAGTTTTGAATATCTGTATCATCGTCTAATTCTTCTTCAACAAATATATTTGAAATCATGACTGTAATACAATCTAAAAGTACTGTTTCAGCTTGGATAAATTTATTATTATATTCAAGTTCTTCGAAATTCTTATACTTTTCAATTAGCATCCAATCATCAGGTCTATCTTCCTGATGTTTTATAATTCTACTTTTCATTTCTTCGTCAAAGGCAACAGATGTAGCAAGATAAAGAATTTTATTTTCTCCTATTTTACAAATATTTTCAGCAAATCTGCTTTTACCGCTTCTTGCTCCACCTGTAACCAGTATTAACTCACTCATTTCTACTCCTAACCTATAAGTATTTGCTCAGCTACTTTAATTCCGTCCATTGCTGAAGACATAATCCCCCCAGCATATCCTGCACCTTCTCCGCAGGGATATATACCTTTTATAGTTGTCTGAAGATTATCGCCTCTATTTATTCTTACGGGAGATGAACTTCTAGTTTCTACTCCTGTAAGTACAGCATCATAACTGTTAAATTTATCTATTTTACTTCCAAAATAATCTATACCTTTTATAATATTTTCTACGACAAAATCTGGTAAACATTCTCGTAAATCAGCAAAGGTGTATCCCGGGCTATAGGAAGGTTTAATATTTCCTAATTTCTCAGTAACCTCTCCTTTTTTGAGATCACCAAAAAGTTGAACTGGAGCTTTGTATCCTCCTCCGGCTATTTCAAAAGCTTTTTTCTCCCACTTTTCCTGAAATTTAACCCCATCTAGTGGACTGTCTAAATAGTAGTCTTCTGAAGTAATATTAACCAACACTGCACTATTTGAATTATCGGCATTTCTTTTATAATTGCTCATGCCGTTAGTTACTACAGCTCCTTCTTCTGAAGATGCTGCAACTACATAGCCACCAGGGCACATACAGAAAGTATAGGTGCTTCTATCACCATTGTGATAAACCATTTTATATTCTGCTGAAGGCAAAACTGTATGCATTTTACCGTACTGGTTAAAGTCTATATCCTTTCTTAAATGCTCAATCCTAACTCCAATAGAAAAGGGTTTTGGTGTCATGTCTAAGTATTCTCTAAGCATATAAAAGGTTTTTCTACTACTGTGACCTAAAGCTATAACTAAATTGTCTGTTTCTAACTCTCTTTTATCTGTGATTACCTTAGAAATCTCATTATTTTTAATTTCTAAATCAATAAAGGTCTCTTGAAAATAAAATTTACCTCCTAATGCTTCAATTTTTTTCCTGAGATTTATTACTACTCTTCTAAGATTGTCCGTTCCTATGTGGGGATTTTTTATCTGTTCTATTTCTTTTGGAGCCCCTGCATCAATAAATTCTTCAATGACTTTAAGGTTCCTATTTCTTTTGTCTTTTACCAAAGTGGTAAGTTTCCCGTCAGAAAATGTACCAGCTCCCCCTTCTCCGAACTGAACATTTGACGTGGGGTTTAATTTTCCCGTTTTCCAAAATTCTTCTATATCCTTTACTCTTTCTTGTACTTTTTTACCCTGTTCTATCATAATTGGATTCAGACCATATTCAGCTAATATCAAGGCACAAAATAATCCTGCTGGTCCCGATCCAATTATAACAGGGGGTTTTTCCGTTTTTTTAATAGAGCTTTTATCAATTTTATATTCCTTTTTTGAAACTAGGTTGATGCTGCCTTTTTTTGATTTTTTTAACAACAGTTCTTCATCTTTTATTTTTACATCTACAGAATATTGATATGTTATATTATTTTTTCGTCGAGCATCGATAGATTTTTTATTAATTTCCCAGTTCAAAATTTGAGATTTATTAATTTTTAATTTTCTGCATATCTCAGTCTCAATCTTCCTATCCTTGTCTTTTTCTGAAATACTCAACCTTATATTATTAATCCTTATCATAAATCAAGACCTTTAAAATTGTGTAGGAATTTAAGCAATTTTCTTTCTATTATCTCTACTCCATTTTCTACATCAGATTCAATATTGACTACAACTTTAGGATCGTGGAGAGATAATCTTAATAAAAACCATCCTTTTTCATCATGATCTTCACAATTTATTCTTATACCCTCGTAATTTGGTTTTACAATCTCCCATCCTTTTACTTGAAATACGTAATCTTCTAAATCTTTTATGACTTCCTGCCCGTAGCTTTTAAAGTCTTCTACGGATATCTTAAATCTTAATTCCTTTTCTTCTAAAGGGTCCTGGTAATCTTCTATCAAATCCTGTATGTTTTCACCTTTTTTCTTTAATCTTGAAAATTCAATAAGAATCTTTATTATTAAATATGCTCCATCATCCAAGAAATAATTTTCCTTAAAAGCACAGTGACCGCTTGTTTCTATAGCAAGCCAGGATTCTTTGCCTTCAAGATTTAGTCGTTTTGATTCTTCTATTACATTTTTATATCCCCTCTTAAATCTGTGGTGTATTCCTCCGTTTTTTTCTAAAAAGTTTTTCAATCCTTTAGAGGTAATAGAATCAGTTACTATATAAGTATTGGGATGTTCTTTTAGGATTATTTTAGATATTAGTGCTATCAACCTATTTCTGTTAATAATTTTACCATCACTATCAACAACTGCCGCCCTATCTACATCGGTATCAAATATTATACCTAAGTCTGTTTTTTCCTTTAGTACTTTATTTTGCAAATCCTTTACAGCTTCTGTATTTTCAGGATTTGGTTCGTGATTTGGGAAAAATCCATCAGGTTCCAAATACAAACTACCACTAATATCCGCACCTAGAGGTTCTAAAACATTTACAGGGAAAAAACCTCCTGCCCCATTACCGGCATCAACTATTATTTTTGTATCTGCAAGTGGTTTATCTTCATTAGTAGCTTTCCTAATAATATCTATAAGCATATCTGAATATCTTTTTATATAATTAACTCTCATTATATTTACCGGCAGAAAATCAATATTATGATTAAAGTTTTTATCCGTTAGTTCTAATACTTTTCTTATGTCATTTTTGTTAAGACTTCCATCTTTTGTAAAAAATTTCATTCCATTTCTCTCATAAGGAAGGTGGCTGGCTGTAATCATAATCCCACCATCGGCCTTCATTTTTTCGTCTTGTGTTGTCATAAACATAGATGGTGTAGAAGCTATACCACAATCGTAAGCTTCATGGCCTATTTTCTTCAAATAAATTGCTGAGTATTCTAATATAGGTTTACCAGTTAACCTACTATCTCTTCCTATTGCTATTTTAAGCTTTTCTTTTCCGGTTTTATCTTTTAGAAACTCTGCAAAACCAGCAGCAATATTTGC
>DPPH01000064.1:2065-5446 GCA_003539375.1 Clostridiales bacterium | reverse complement strand
CCATTTTGTAATTCGTAGATATACATTTTATCCGCTCCTTTATTCTAATATATATTTTAATTCGTTAAAAAATAAAGATTCTCTTCCACTTGATAGAACGTGTAGATTCTTCTTTGCTCTAGTCATCCCAACATAAAATATTCTTCTCTCTTCTTCTAAGGATTTTTCGAAGTCACCTTCTCCTCTATCTTCCGGTGGAAATTCACCGTGGTTGTTGTCAATTAGAAAAACATTGTCGTATTCTAAGCCTTTAGCACTATGTATAGATGATAGTACAACTTCAGCATCTCTATTGTTTGAATCCTCAAGTCTAATTTTAAGTTCCTTTAGTTTTCTTTCAAATTCTTCAATTTTTTTAACTTCTCTTCCTAACTCTTTAAGTATGTCCAAAATAACCTTTGCATTTGAATACCTAATAATTCCGTTTTCTTCAAGACGATATAAATAATCTAAATAGTCCATCTCATATAATAGAAACTCTATACCTTCCTTTATATCCAATTTTGATAATTCCAGTATATTTTCTTTAAATCTAGTAATATTACTTTCCAATCTCTTATCCGTATCAAAGTACATATCAAGTCTCTGATTTATACTTCCTTCACCGTTTACTACGAATTGAATTAAGTTTTTATTAAAATATGAATTACATTTATAGTAAATTCTTCTAAATGATTCTTTATCTCTACCGTCTCTACTTAATCTAAAAAAAGCTGTTACGTCTTTTACTATATTGTTATTAAAAAAGTTTTCCACAGAATCCTTAATGTAAAAATCTACCCCTTCCTTTAAAAGAAGATTTGCCGGTAGCAGTGCCGATATATTATACCTATATAAAATTCCTGTAGTCTGATTTTTGTTCAATTTATCTTTTATGTATTCTATTGATTCTCTTTTATTTTCTATTTTTATTATTTCGATTTTTTCTAAACTTTCTTTTTCTGCAGATATTTTTTTATCATATCTTACTTTGTTTCTTTTTATAAATTCCGACGCTGCTTTTACAATATTTTTATCAGACCTATAATTTTTACTTAGGTAATATATTTTGCCTTCGGGAAAGTCTTCTTTAAAATTTAACAAAAATTCTGGATAACTTCCTCTAAAAGAATATATGGATTGGTCATCATCTCCTACCATAAAGATGTTGTCTTTTGATATTAATTTAATAATAAGGTGTTGTATTTTTGATGTATCCTGTACCTCATCTATTTGTATGTAATCATATTTATTCTTTATCCTATCTCTCTGTACCTTACTGGTTCTAAGGATTTTGTATGCATATATAAGTATGTCGTCGAAGTCAATCAGATTATTTTGTTTTTTGTATTTTTCATATTTAGAAAATATTTCATCAAATTTCCTAATATTAACTCCATACATCTTATAGTCTTTTGGATCGTAAAGCATGTTTTTAAAGTATGATATTTTATTTGAAATGTTTTCTATTTCTTCTTTATTTGTATTTTGATATCTTTCTTTATTATAAACATCCTTCACAATTTCATTTATAAGATTGAATTTATCTTTAATTAGTTGAATTTCTAAACCTTTTTTATTAAAATATTTCAGCACAAGTCTATAAGCGAAAGAATGAATAGTTGAAAACTTAGCATTATTTTTACTGATGCCTTTGAAAGCTTTTGTAAATCTTTTTTCCATCTCTAAAGCTGCCATTTTCGAAAAAGTTATAGTTAGTATTTTTGCATCTCTGTTTTCAAAAAGAAGTTTTCCCACCCTTGATATTATAACTGTAGTTTTACCTGAACCAGCAGTAGCTAAAACTAATCCATTACCATTTTTGTGTTTCACTGCTTTCAGTTGTTCGCTGTTGATTTGAATGTTTGTTTTACTTTTTAGATAATTTTGAAAATCCATTTGTCACTCCCGTCAAGTCCTTATGTTATTAAGTATACAGTTAAATTTTAGCATATATTCCCTTTATAATCCAATCAAAAGATTCTATTATTTGTTATATTTTTAACGATTTTTCTTGCTTTTGTTAAAGCTTTATGTTATATTCAATTTAATGTTAATATTTTAACAATTATCTAAGCTTAAGGGTTTTCCTGAGAGTAAGGAGTTCATAATATTATTTCATATTGGAATTATTTCAGTGTGACATTTTATAGAATTCTACTGCTCTCAAAGAGCAGTTTTTTTGTGAGGTGATGAATTATGAAGAGAATTGGTGTTATTGGTATTGTCATTGAAGATTTAGACTGTATAAGCAATGTGAATAGTATAATATCCAGTTACAATGATATAATAGTAGGTAGACTAGGTATTCCCTACAAGGAAAAAGGTGTTAGTGTAATTTCACTTGTAGTTGATGGAACTACCGACGATATCGGAAGTTTAACGGGAAAGCTCGGAAGTATAAAAGGAATAAATGTTAAAAGTGCATTGACAAAACAACTTTCAAACAGGAGGAAAGAAAATGAAGAATAAGAAATTATCTATATTATTAGTATTAATCATTACAGCAGCTTTAGTTTTTTCTGCTTGCAGCCCTGAGGTTGAAGAACCTGAACCACCTGTAGAGTCAGAAAATCCTGAAGACCAGGAAGAATCATCTGAACCAGAAGAAGAACCTGTAGAAAAAGTAGATGTAAGGATAGCTGGTTTAAAAGGTCCTACTTCTATTGGTATGATTAGATTAATAGATGAAAAAGCCTTAAATGATGATAATTATAATGTTGAATATATGGTAGAAGGTGCTCCCGACAGTTTGCTTGGGAAAATAATCAATGGAGAAATCGACATTGCTGCGGTACCTACTAATGCTGCTTCAATACTTTACAACAAGACGGAAGGCCAAGTAAAGTTTTTAGCTTTAAATACCCTTGGAGTTATATATGCAGTTGGAACTGAAGAAGTTGATTCTTTAGATGATTTAGAGGGAAAAGAAGTAACTATAAGCGGTAAAGGGGCAACTCCTGAGTTTGCATTTAACTATTTATTAGACCAAAATGAATTAACCGAGAAAGTTTCTACAGAATATATGCTTGATCATTCCTCTTTGGCACAAACAGTAATAGCTGAAGATACTAAAATAGCTGTGCTACCTCAGCCTTTCGTTACTCAAGTTATGATGAATAATCCAAATGTTAAAATCTTAATTGATTTAAATGAAGAATGGGAAAAAGCAACAAAGGGCGAAAGTGTTTTAGCTATGGGATGTTTGGTTGTAAATACTGATTTTGCAGAAAATAATCCTGAATTTATCGAAGAATTTTTATCTAAGTATGAAGAATCAGTAAACTGGGTAAATAATAACTATGAAGCAGCAGGACAGTTAGTTGAGAAAAACGGAATCCTTCCAAATGCTAAGTTAGCAGAAAAGGCTATACCAAACTGCAGTATAGTTTATGAAGATGC
>DPPH01000064.1:1599-1854 GCA_003539375.1 Clostridiales bacterium | reverse complement strand
TGCAGTATAGTTTATGAAGATGCTCAAGAATCTAAGGATAAGGTTGAAGGATTTTTAGAAGTTCTTTATCAGTTTAATCCAGCTTCTATAGGAGGAAGTATGCCTGATGAAAATTTCTACTATAAAAAATAATCAAAATAGGATAGTAGGAATAACTCTATGGTTAATAACATGGCAGATTGTCTACTGGATAATAGGTAAGGATATTTACTTTCCTTCACCTATATCCGTAGTTTCTACTATATTGACCTTAGT
>DPPH01000064.1:1017-1244 GCA_003539375.1 Clostridiales bacterium | reverse complement strand
ATTAATAAAAAAATTTATGAATTATTCGAACCCATGATGGTTTTTATAAGATCTACTCCAATCATATCAATAATAATAATTGCTATTATATGGTTTAGTAGTTCTAATGTTCCAATATTTACAGGTTTTTTAATGTGCTTCCCAATTATATGGGCAAATATGGTCGAAGGAATCCGCAGTACTGATAAAAAACTATTAGAAATGTGCCACTTATATAAGGTTAGCAA
>DPPH01000064.1:577-793 GCA_003539375.1 Clostridiales bacterium | reverse complement strand
ATTGATATATTTAAAAAGGTTTATATTAAATCTTCAATTCCCTACCTGTCAGCTGGGTTTTCTTCAGCCTTAGGTATAGGTTGGAAGGTTGTAGCAGCAGCTGAAGCCCTAAGCTTACCCAAATATGGAATAGGAACCAACCTGTTTAATTCTAAAACCTATATTCAAGTACCTGAACTTTTAGCCTGGACTGTAATAATAATTTTTATATCCTAT
>DPPH01000064.1:0-353 GCA_003539375.1 Clostridiales bacterium | reverse complement strand
TTTTCGAGATTTTAGTTAAGATTTCTTTTAAAAAAATAGAAGGTTGATAATATGATTAAAATAAATAGATTGAAAAAAAATTACGATAGCAAAAAAATATTTAACGACTTTAACATGAATATCGAGCCCTATGAAATCACATGTATTTTAGGACCTTCTGGAGTTGGAAAAACTACATTGTTTAATGTGATTTCCGGTTTAACGGACTACGAAGGAGGAGAAATTACTGGAATTGAAAATAGAAATATCTCTTATTTATTTCAAGAACCTAGGCTCCTGCCTTGGCTAACAGTCTATGAAAATATTGATATTGTATTAAAAAATATTTATCCAGAAAAAAAACGTAATGAGGT
>DPPH01000089.1 GCA_003539375.1 Clostridiales bacterium | reverse complement strand
ATGAAAGCAATAACCTTAAAGAATTAGGTATAAATTATAAAAAAATAGATCTTTTAGATAATAAAGATTTCTATTATAAAGAAATCGAAAAAAAAGTATCTAAGAATACAAAAATGGTTATGATTCAGAGATCTATGGGATACTCCAGTAGAAGAAGTTTAAGTATTAATGCTATAAAAAAAGCAATTGAATTTGTAAAGAATATAAACAATAAAATTATTATAATGGTTGATAACTGCTACGGAGAATTTGTTGAAATAAAGGAACCTAGCCATGTTGGAGCTGATGTTGTAGTAGGTTCTTTAATAAAAAATCCCGGAGGTGGATTAGCCTTATCTGGAGGTTACATAACTGGAAAACAAGATTTAATTAATAGGATAGCCAATAGGATGACCTCTCCCGGCATAGGAAAAGAGGTCGGTTTGATGTTCGACCAGACTCGAAACATCCTTCAGGGGTTCTTTTTAGCTCCTAAAACCACTATGTCAGCATTGAAAGGTTCTATACTTTTTTCTCATGTGTTTAACAAATTAGGATATAAGGTATATCCTAAGCCAGAGGAGGAAAGAACAGACATAATTCAAGCTATAGTATTTGAAGAGAAGGATAAGTTGATATCCTTCTGTGAAGAAGTACAACATGCTTCGCCGATAGACAGCAATGTTAAACCTATTCCATGGGTTATGCCTGGATATAACGATGAAGTAATAATGGCAGCAGGTACTTTTATACAGGGAGCATCCATAGAATTAAGTGCTGATGCACCAATTAGAGAACCTTACACAGGCTTTCTCCAAGGTGGTTTAGTTTACGAACACTCTAAGTTAGCACTCAGCTTAATATTAAACAAAATTTTAGACTAAGACTGGACTTTTGAAGTTCAGTCTTTTTAGTTTATATAAAAATAACAAAATAATAATAATTCATCAGATGATGCAAATTTCGGGAAATATAATGAAACATTAGATAACTAAAAAAGCCGCCAACTGAGGGCTTATAAAGTCATTTCGAGTTTATTCGAGGAATCTTAAACACTAAGACGCTTCATTGAATTCAGCATGACAGCTGATTAGTTTCCAACAATCTATTAACTATTGTTCTAGTATCTTCTAATCACGCACTTTAAAACTCCTAGAATTTCAACATCTTTAGCAATTATAGGTTCCATATTTTTATTCTCAGGCTGTAATCTTATATAATTCTTTTCTTTATAAAAGGTCTTTAAGGTAGCTTCGTCATCAATAAGGGCTGCTACAATTTGGCCGTTGCTTGCTGTATACTGCTTACTTATAATAACATAGTCGCCACTAAAAATACCTGCATCAATCATACTGTCACCTTTAACCTGAAGCATGAAGGATTCTTCTTTTCCAACCCAATCGATAGGTATAGGATAAACATCCTCTACATTTTCATAAGCAAGAATAGGGGATCCAGCTGCAATGTCTCCGATTAAAGGTAAGTTAGTCATTTCTTTCTTCTCAGAATCGTATTTGTTTACTTCGTTGTTAATTAATTCTATAGCTCTATTTTTATTGTTTCCTTTTTTTATATACTTTTTATCTTCCAGTTTATTTAAGTGAGAATGAACTGTAGAAGTTGATTTTAAATTTACTGCTTTGCATATCTCTCTGACTGAAGGGGGATATCCTTTGTTGTATATTTCTTCCTTTATAAAGTTAAGTATTTTTACCTGCTTATCTGATAAATCTTCATACATAAGATCACACCTCTTAGATTTTTTTTAATTATAACATATAGAAAAACAATTTACAAACAAATGTTCTAAAAAAATATTGACACCGAACAGTTGTTCTGTTATTATATAAATAAGCAAAACATTCGTTCGGAGGTATGTTATGATATTATTTAATAAGTATAAAGTAGTAAATATGTTTAGATTTAAGACTTTTATAATTTTAACACTAGTATTAATTTCTTTGGTTACAGTTTTTAACTTTGATGTTTTCTCTATAAATAAAGAAAGTCACCAATATGTTGAAATACTGGTAACTAAAGGTGACACTATATGGGATATTGCTCAAGAATATTACAACGGCAGTAAAGATATCAGAAGAATCATCCATGATATATCAAATATTAACGGCATCGAAGGTGCCATGATACAGCCTGGTGATAAAATTCTTGTACCTGTAACAGATAAAAGTAAAAAATAATAGACTTTTGACGATAGACCGTTAAATGATTTTAAATACTATATTTAAGCTATAAAGTTCATTTTTAAAATAGTGGACTTTATTTTATTTTGAACTTTTGAAAATTAAATAATAAAGTTCATAATTATATACTTTTATATTTTAGTAGTTTAATTTTAAAAGTACATTATCTTCCAAATCTCTCCAATTTAGGAAACCCTATGTTCTAATAACAATGATTAAAAAGATATTATATCTGACTATAAAGTCCATCTATAACAATTATTACAAAATTTTATCATAAAAATAAAGACAATTCTTATTGTATTCCTTTTAAAAACAAAAAAATATGATAGTATTAATATATAAGGAATTTTAACATATTTGATATTCCCTTTCTATAAATAATTTATTTTTTGACCTATGGAGGAAATAATACATGTATAAAATAGCAATATGTGATGATGAACCTGCTGTCTGTAATATGATTCAAAATGTAATAATAGATCATTATGAAAAAACGGATAAAAAGATAGAAACATCAGTATTTTATTCTGGAGAAAAGCTAATCGAATCTTTAAATAAGGGACATACTTGTGATTTGCTTTTTCTAGATATTGAATTATATAAGATAAGTGGATTGGTAGTTGGAGAAAAAATAAGAAAAGAATATAATCTTGAATCAATGCATATAGTCTTTATATCTGCAAAGACAAAATATCACCATGAAGTATTTAAAATTAGACCTATGGATTTTATTGATAAACCTAT